>JAJQBC010000141.1 GCA_021203465.1 Lachnospiraceae bacterium
GAAAAATGAACTTTTGAAAAGCGGTTTTGAAAAAATTTTGATTTACATAATTTTTACCCGATTTTGGGGTAAATTTCGATGGAAAAAAGGGCGGGATTTCCGTGTCGTCCGTCCTCGGATTTCGTGTACTCGATGTGGTCGACGACCTCTTTCAGGAGCGCATTGCGCGCCGCGGGGTCCGCGATCTGGGAGTAGGAGTCGCGGATCGTCGTCAGCTTCGGGAGCAGGTGGCGGATGGCGTCGTCGCGCCCGGTCTCTTTTCGCAGTTCCTCCTGCAGCTCCGCAAGGCGTTCCTCCAGCTCAGCGCTCCGCCTCCGAAGCAGGGCATTCCGTTCAAAGAACATCTCTTCTGTATAGATTCCCCGTTCCAGAAAATCATACTGCCGCTCGATCTGTTCCCGCGCTTCTTGAAGGTCTGCCCGGCAGGAGCTGAGATTGCCCTCAAGGATTGCGATGCGCTCCGCATTCTGCGGCGCGGCATCCGAGTCCGGCAGGGAATAGGTGGTAAGCCACTCCTCGAGAGAATCAAGGACGCGCTGCTCGACCAGAGAGAGGAAGCTCGAGACCGTGGGGCAGCCCTTCGTCGGACAAAGCAGCGACGCGGGCGAGCCGTCCTGATAAGGCCTGCGCTGCATGATGCGGCCGCACTGGGAGCAGACGACAAGGCCCGCGAGCGGGTTCTGCTGCGGGCGTACGCGTGTGAAGGATCCTGCCCGGCGAGACGCCATGCGGCGGCTGACTGTGTCCCAGAGCTCCTGCGAGACGATCGCCTCGTGCCGTCCCTGATAGAGCTTGCAGTCGTGGTTGATCGGGCGGCTGACGACCGTCCTGCCGTTCTCCAGACGCTTCACCTGCCTGCGGCGGCCATTCTTGATATATCCGGCATAGACCGGGTTGCGTAAGATGTTCTGCGTGCCGTAGGCTGTCCAGGCTCCGCCGGAGGGAGCAGGCGTGCCAATCCGGTTCAGCTCCTCAGCGATGCGCCCGTAGCCGACCGGGATGCCGTTCAGCCCATTCGCGTACATGTCGAAGATTATGCGCATCACGGCGGCCTGTTCCGGGACGATGCGAAGGGACCAGCCCTTTTCCTTCTTAAGCTTGTAGCGCTCGTAGCCATAGGGCGCGATGTTCCCTGTATACTTCCCTTCCCGGCAGGAAGCCTCCGCGCCCGCACTCAGGCGGCGCCGGATCGTCTTGTACTCGCGGCGGGACATGAAGAGGCCGAACTCGAAATACTCTTCGTCATATTCATTATTGGGATCGTAGGTCTTGACGGGGGTGATGATCAGCGTGCCGGAAAACTTGAAGGTCTTGGCCACGCGTCCCTGATCGGAGGTGTCGCCCCTTGCCAGGCGCTCCACTTCCACCACGAGCACGCCGTCATAGAGGTCCGCCTCCACATCCTTCAGGAGTCGCTGCATCTGCGGCCGCGCCTCGATCGACTCGCCGGAGACCACCTCCGCATAGACGCGAACCACGTTCAGGCGCATCCGCTGCGCCAGATCTTTCAGGATCTCCATGTGGCGCTGCAGCGTCTCACCCTCGCCGCGGGCTTCCAGATCCATGTCCTTCCGGCTCTTGCGGAGGTAGATCGCATAGCGGCCGGAGCCGAAGTTGTAGGTGACGTCCTCGAACACGATTCCTGCCTCCTGTTTGTTTCTTATTATCCCAGATGGAGCTGTGTTTTTAAGGCGTCCTGGAGTACCTGAGAGAAATTTACTCCTGCTTCTGAGGCTGCCTCGTTCAGCCATTCCGGTATGGAGAGAGTTTTCTTGACGGATTTGTTATTATACATTTTCCGATAGGCGAGGGTGTCGCACGCGATGAAATTCACAAATTCACCACTATTAAGCGTGATATCGGCCATCGCGGAGGGCGCGGGAATGGCCCGCCCGTCAGACTCGTATCCATAAAGGACAAGAGCCAGAACATCTTCGGCCATCATGAGCCCATCGGCCATATCATCTCCACAGGTATAGCAGCCCTCAAGATCGGGAAATACAATGGAATATCCCCCATCATCTTCTGGGGTAAAAACTGCCGGATATGCGTATTTTGCCATGATAAAAGCTCCTTTCTTTGGGTAGAGAGAGGGGATTTATTCAATCCCCGCATCCTTCAAAATACCTTTGGCTGTTCCTGACTTTACCTCACCTTTGTGTCTGGGAACAGCGAACTGTTTATTAGTGATTGGGCTGAACCAGATGTCATGGTTGCTGCCGTGTCGGAGAATGTAGACACCGTTCTTTTTTAATATTTTTGTCAGCTCAGAAGTTTTCATTTGTGCTCCTCTCTATGCATACAGTATAGCACGTAATAATACGTATGTCAAGGAAAAACGTATAAATACGTATAAAATTATTCTAATGGTTTCTGGCTTCCATCAGGCATTACATAGCATCCATCCTGAATTTCTTTAATTCCACCACCGAAGAACCATCCTTTGGATTCAATAAACTCCAGGAAAGCGTCGGTGAACTCATCATCAGTCACATCAGGGGGAACTTCTACACATCCGTTTATTTCAAATACCTTTCTCATATGCATCTCCTCCGATCTGTAAAAATCTTTGACAATTTTGTGCAAGCTGTTTATAATATACTTAACAGGAAAGCTGGAAGATAGATGAAGCCTATCCGCTCCGGTGGAAATCAACAGTTACATTTAAGCAAGCTGCCTACTCCGGCCAAGAGACAAGGCGGCTTGCTTATTTTCTATAATTCAGAATAGCTACAATGAGCATGCACGTGGTCAGTATGACCATGAATTCCTCATATGTACTCATAGGCATTCACCCTTCCTACAGGATAGAACGGATGACTGCACGCCTCCCCAGCTTCCCTGGTAAGCATATTATATTGTCATGGTGCGGCCTCCGAGGGAGCAGGCTGTTAAAAATCTTTGACAAATTTGTAAGGTTTGCTATAATGTACTTAACAAGACAACTGGGAAAGATAGAACACACCTATCCGCCCCGGGCAAAATGTTAAACTACGAAGAGTAGTCGCCTATCCTACCAAGATACGGGCGACTACTTTTTCCGTTTATCATAGAAACTCTTTACAAGCGTGATGACCGCGATGATCACCAGCGCAAATGCAAACAGGTTGTCATATGTAACGTACATAAGCACCACCCCTTCCGTAAGACTCCGAAACGGATGGACTCGCCCTCCCAGTTGCCTTGGTAAATGCACTATTCAGTTATTTGATTCTCTCAATTCCGACCTCCTTTATCCGACGTCGGATTCCTCTTTTTCAACGGGCATATCCAGATCGAGTGCGCGCAGTACCATGGCTTGCGCAATATCGTCAGACCTGCGGTATTCGATGATGATGTCCTTCTCGAGGCCGGTGACGGTCAGGGAGTCGGGGGTGGAGGGCGGCTCTTGCTCTTGGTCATCCCATCCCACAAGGTCGCTAGGAGTAGTGCCTAGTGCTTTGGCAAAAAGCTCAATTTTAGACTGTTGCAGATCGACCTGTCCTTTTTCTATCTTGGTGATGGAAGAACGGTCAGTATATCCCGTAAGTTTTGCAAGAGCTTCTTGAGACAATCCCAATTCTTCTCGAAGTCTTTTTATATTCTGATACAGTTTTAACATGGCACTCACCTCCTTGTGCAGAATATATTATCATGAGTGTGAAAAAAAATCAACAAATTTGTGAAAAACTGTTGACACCCATTCACGACGGTGCTATAGTGAATATAAATCAGCAAGGAGGTGTGAACATTGACAGATGTAGAAGCCTTAAAAGAGTGCATAAATGATTCCGGAATGACAATGACTGCATTGGCAGAAAAGTCCGGGATTCTGAGAGAAACTCTGTATAATCGCATGAGAACAGGAGATTTTAAGCTCTCTGAAATTTGTGCACTGTCTAAGGCATTGAGGCTCGATCGGAACGGTAGAGACAAGATTTTTTTTGCAAACGAAAGTGAATTAAATTCAGCAAATAACTATTGACAAACCTCTTTGGCGTTCCGCCAATCGGTCAGAAACCTCTTTCATTTTGCTATCATTTTCATATCACAGAAGGAGGTGACAGCGAAATGGTGGTACAGACGACGATCCGGATGCCGGAGGAGCTGCATCAGAAGCTCAAGGCGGAGGCGGAACGCAGGGGACTGACACTGAATGCGCTTTTGATTCATGTGTTGTGGAAGTGGAGCAGGAGGGAAGGAAAGATGGATTTTGCAGACAGGGACGCTAAGAATCTCGCAGACAGCGGGGCGAAGAGAGGGTGAAATAAGAGGTGGAAGCAAAGGAAATAATTTCAGCGAAAATTATCAGTGTAATAGAAATTCAAATAACACGTGGCACTGGGACGGAAAACGATCCAGTGCGCGGAGTCACACAATATTGGAATGCGGAAGGGCAACTGCTTGCAGAGTATGATCCAGAGAAAGACGATTTCATAGTTATTCCGTCAAAGCAGGATTAACCGGAACTGCAGGGTGTTTGATTAGATATTTGCTGTCTATGGCATTGATAAAAATTTGAATGTATCGCTTAAGGACTTCAAAATCAATATTCTCATATTTACGTTCATAATGCGTGAAATCATTGCCAAGCACACGCATTACGTCAGCTGAAACAGAGCGGTAAGAAAGGAGAAAGATGAAGAAAAGATTCTGGAAATGGTTCGTAGATTGGGGGCGCTGGTTCATCCTGTGGGGAATCATGTTGGCAGGAATATGCCTAAATATTGTAGGTATATTGATGCGATTGCAACAACTAAAGCTATAACAGCTATTCCGGTAGTAATGGCATAGCGGATATTCTCCAAGCGTTTTTCGTGGATGTGCCGATCGAGGCCTTCTATATAGGCCTTGCCAGTCTCAGTGATTGCATAGTCTGAGTATATGGGGAAAGCGATGGTGCCTGGACGGCTATTATTGTAACCGATGGCATGGCTCTCAATGAATCCAGCGTCGGAAAGTTGTTCAATACATGGCTCAGAATAATTTGCGAGCTGTTCTGAAGGCAGTGAGGTGTTCTTCATGAAAACACGGAGCAGGGAGATGGATTCGTTGCTTAGAGAAGGTGATGGCATGGTGGACTCCTTTCGGGAAACTGATAAGGGAATTGTACCACACAAGAAATATATTGACAAACCACTGAGCGCCGCTCATTGGAAGGAAGGTGAAACGAATGCAGTACATAGTCGCGGCTTTTATCCTGGGGATGGCAATAGGGATATGGTTGTATAGGCTTCATGTCATCAACATACTGGAGAGTTTTCCATATACAACCTGTGACTACTGTAAGTTCAGGATAAAAAGAGAAGAACTGTTTCCTGCGAGAAAGAAGAGGAAACAGTCCGAAAAATAATCAGGATTTAGGTTTGTTCGGCTTTGGCGGACAAGGGGGTATGTGCTTGGGAGCGGGAGCTCCGCCGCTATCGTTATGCTTGAGGGTATCTGGTGAATTGGTAGTAGATTCTTTTGGCATGGCGAGTCCTCCTTAGTTTGAGAGATATTTCTGAAAGTAAGTGTTACATTCCTCGGTGGCTTTTCGGACACAGATTTTCAGTTCGGGCAAATAAGTCCCGGAGAAAAACTGGTTGATAAGCGCGGTATGTTGTTTCTGATAATTCTCGATGAATTGCAGAATTTCTTCGTCGGAATAATCGTGAACATAGTTTATGTCAAGCCATTTGATGTCAATATCGAGGAGAAGCGTATCAAGCGAGCAGATCATGAATTTTGTGGAAACAAGAAGATCATTGTAAGGCATTTTGGGAGTTAAAGCCTGGATGATCTGAGCCAGACAGATCAGAACGGACCATAAAACCGGGTAGACGTTCCATATACCCCAGGCGGCGACGCACGACAAGGAGGTTAATCCACAAAAGATGGAAATGAGATGGTTAACTCTTGTGAATAGTATGTAAAAGCGTTTGTAGTAAAAGAACTGATATTTGGTTTTGTAGTAGAAATTCCAGTATTGCTCGCGCATGAAGGACTTCCTCGGTGGGTGATTGATAGAGGAATTGTACCACAAAATGAAATTGTTGACAAACCGCTGAGCGCCGCTCAGGGAGAGACAAAACAGGATCAATTAAATACGGACAATCCGTCCGCGCATAGCATAACAGAGAGGAGGTGCAGCATGAAGGAATTTATGATTGAGGGTACGAAGGTAATCATTCACGACGACTACTGCCGCGGGCAGACAGAGGAGCAGCGGCAGGCGATCCTGCAGAGGGTGTCGAACATCGTATATGCGGCATTGGAGAAGCAGGAGCGCGAGAAGATGGAGAAGAGGGAACGGGAGGGAACCGCCGCGGCGTCCTGATCGGGACGCCAGAGCGGACAAGCATGGCGCGGGAAAGCCCGATCGGCGGGCAAGACATACTGCCATATAGACCTCTTACCAATCACAGCCGGTTCGAATCCGGCCCGCGCCATTCCCGGCTGATCACCGGGGGCATGTATTATCTCCTTGTTATACTTCCCGGTTGCCTTCGCGGTGGCCGGGAACTTCAGGGGAGAGGAAAGGGGAAAATCATGAGTTGGGAAGAAGAGATGAAGTTCAGGATCCAGTGGTTGTTGGAGGATGATGTTCTATATCATGAGTCCCTGAAGAAGAATGACCTGCGGGGAGCGCTGGCCGCGGCGAGTGGAGTGTTTAAAAGCTTCTCGCCAGAGCTCACGGAAATACTGGACGAGCTCTATCAGTGTGCCGTGCGGATAGACGAACAGCGTTTTTGAAGGGGCTTCCGGGTTCATCCCCGGCGGCTTCACTCGGGCGCAGCTGCAGACGCCCACGGGAAAGAAATCAGACAAGCAGGTTTTCCGAAAACCAGCTGCAGCAGTCGCCGGACAAGCCCCGCCAAATGGAGCGGCGGGGGCCGGCCACTAAGTGGGGCGGTAGCTCAACAGGGAGAGCAGAGGGGCTTTTGATCCTTTCCACCTCGGTGCAGGTTCGACTCCTGCCCGTCCCGTTTCTCGCGAGGAAAATAAACATAGGAGGTACATAGAAGTGAAGGAAGTGGTATGTGCAGCCACGGGCATTACCGTGGCGTTCGCCGGGATTATCCTGATGTGCGCGGAAAGCATCCCGGTCACGATTTCGGGATTGGTGATCATGATGGCGGGATTTGTACTGATGTGGAGGGCCGATATATGAAGCGGCGGTTCAGGCGGTGGTTAAGACGGTTTCTGCGGGACAATACGCTTTTCCTGATCGCGCTGTTGGACATCGTCCTGCTGGGATTTCTAGCCATGTTCCTGATCTGGGCTTTCGCGCCGACGAAAGTGTCCGCGATGGAGGCGGAGGAACCGACGGAAGTGACGGCGGGGCAGGAGGCATTGGAAGCCTCGCTGGAAGCTCTGGGGCTTTCTGAGAACGATCTGACGATGACGGATGAAGAACTTGCCGAGGAGGCGTACTACGACAGTCTGGAGCTGCTCGCGGTCTGTGTCGAAGCGGAAGCGGGCAACCAGAGCCTCGAGGGCAAGCGTCTGGTCGTAGACGTGATCCTGAACCGTGTCGATGACCCGGACTGGCCGGACAACATTGTGGACGTGATATCGGATCCGTATGAATTCTCGGCATTCTGGGATGGAGGGATGGACGCAGTCTGGGAGCCATCGGAGGAGACGTTCCTTGCGGTCCAGATGGAGCTTGCGGAGCGCAGTTGGCCGGAGGTCTATTATTTCACGGCTGGCGGCTATTCGGAGTATGGCACGCCCTGGAAGCAGGTGGGCGGCCATTATTTCAGCACGAAGTGAGGAGGGCTGGATATTGATTCATGTTTTCAAAACCCCGGAAGAGGAGCTGAACGGAAGAACGCTGGAAGAATTACTGGACAGATTTGAGAACGGCAATATGACGGTGTTTATCCATAACGGCAGGATCCTGTGGGAGCAGAAGGAAGAGTCATGAAAGGAAATGAGATACGGCTTGGCGACCTGCTGGCGCTGATGTATCCGGGAACCCGGGTTGTGATCGAAGATGGAGATGGCCTGCAGCGTTACAGGGGGCGTGCTATTCAGGTCCGCGAATCAGGGATCGATCTGGATCGGATCGTGACCGGCCTGGAACGGCAGGAGGTTACCACCATAAGGAAGAACCGGGAGAGGCATCTGCGGATGGTGGAAGGCGAGGTAGTGCCGGTGGACAACCTGACGGAGTTCCTCTTCCGGGATGTGGACCTGATCATCTACGAGAAGATTGCCATAAAATAAAAAGGCATCCAGCGGGAACTGGATGCCGGGCGTAGGACCCTTACAGAAATAACCTGTAATCATCATACCACGATGGGGTCCGAAAAGCAAGGAAAACAGGGGGATTTTGAGGCCCCCTGATGACTTGATAAAGATATTAAAGTTAGGACCTTGAAAAGATGTCATACAGGAAACTGACCTACACCTTCCCGGGAGCGATCGAGATCGAGGAGCACCGGAAGGGAGAGTACGGGGCGCCAGGCGCGCGCCGGGAGAAGAGGAAGAAGCCGACGCCGGAGCAGATGGTCAGGCGGAACCAGTGGAACAAGGAGAAGCGGGCCCGGCACCGGCTGCGGAAGTACTTCCGGAAGAATGATTACCTCTCCTGCCTGACCTACCGGAAGGAGGAGCGCCCGGCAGATATGGAAGCAGCGAAGAAAGACTTCTGTGCTTTCATGCGGAAGGTGCGGAAGGAATACCGGAAGCGTGGGGCAGAGCTGCGCTGGATCCGGAACATCGAGGTGGGCACGCGGAACGGCTGGCATGTCCACATTGTGCTGAACAGGATCCCCGATACGGATATCATACTGTCGGAAGCGTGGGGGCATGGAAGGGTCGTGAATAAGCTGCTCTACGAGTCCGGGGAGTTCCGGGACCTTGCGGCCTACATCACGAAGTCGCCGAAGACGGACACCCGGCTGCGGGAGGCCAACTATTCTACGAGTAAGAACCTGCCGTTGCCGGAGCCGGAGGTGAAGGAGTACCGGCGCTGGAAGAAGTGGCGGGAAATCCGGATCCCGGATGGCTACTATCTGGATCAGGAAACCCTCATCGAAGGGGAGAACCCCTTCACGGGCGGGCGGTACCGGATGTATACGCTGCTCCGGGTGGAAAGGAGCGGATAAGGAGGAAATATGTTTTTAAACCCGACTATTTTAAACAGACTTATGAAACAGGCGTACAAAAATTATTTGTATATGGCGCGGGAAGGGGACTGGATCTATGTCGCCGGGAGCTACTGGGAAGCGAGCATCCGGGAAGACTTCCTGCCAAAGAAAACAAAAGGGGACATGATTGCACTCGCGGGAGACCTGCCGATGTCAGGCGAGCGCCGGCGGATGAATAAGGAGGAGGACCAGTTCGAGACAGGGTTCCGCATAAATGTGGATATAGAGCCCTTCCAGAAATACCATCAGGTGCTGGAGGTAACAGATCTGATTCTTTTAGGCGGGGGAGTTTACCAGCGGATTCTGCAGAGCCCGGATACCGGGTCGCTCTATCTGATTAACGATGTCTTTGTGAATCTGGTGGACAATTCGCAGGCCATGGTCGAAAACGGCGAGATTGAGGTGGGAACAGCTCCATTTTACACTTCAACGAATGGCGTGCTGTGGATGAATAATGTATGCCGTCTCCATGCGGCGTTCCGGAGCGCAGATGGAAAGATGCTTGATGCTATGGCGGGCTGTGACCTGATGCCCGAAATCCCGGAGTAAGCATGGAGGGGCGCCATGGTAAACATGTACCTTGAGACGCGGATCGGCGGGATGCAGAAGACTACGGGCTTCTACGGCTATGTGTTGGAGTTCGTGGACAGCCGCGGCGAGACGCACACCATAAGCACATTGGAGCGCGAGGATGATGTGACGCCGAACCAGCTCATCCTGAAGGCCTTCATCGCGGCGCTTGGCCGGATGCGCACGCCGAGCGAGATCGCGGTCTATACGGACAGGATCTACCTGTACGGGAATTTTGATAAGTGGCTGCCGGTGTGGAAGGAGAACGGATGGCTGAATGCCCACGGGGAGCAGGTGAAGAACCGTGAGCTGTGGGAGCAGGTGGATCGCCTGGCGAGGCTGCACCTCATCACCTTCCGGTCGGAGTATAAGCACAGCTATAAGAGCTGGCTCACTTCTGAGCTGTTCGGAATGAGCCGGGAAGCGAAAAAACGTTGAAAATACGAAATGGGAGCGGCATTTTTGCAAATGATTTGCGTTTTGAGCCTCAAAATGGCAAAAAACGTTGAAAATACGAAACGCAGAGCCGTTTCTGGAAAGGAGAAAAGGATGTTTGAAAAATTTGGGGAACTGGACTCGGCGGAGGAGATCAATGAGCTTGCCGAGAACCTGTTCAATGAGGGCGATATGGAGAGTATCCGGGCGCTGGCGGAAGAGAACGGCATACCGGGCGGTCTGGTGGGCCTGTATCTGGAAGGTGAGACTCCGGAACTCTGTGATGCGATGATGGCAGCGCTCGGCAAGATCGAGAAGGAGGAGCAGGAGTTAAAGCCGAAGGAGATCATGCAGGACTGGGTGGAATACCTGAAAGTTCAGTGTATGGAAAGTAATGAAATCGCGCGGCAGGTGCGCCGGAAGGGAAAGAGCATGAAGGGCTGTATCGCGGCGCTGTTGGTGTGGTCCTTCGGGAACCAGCAGCCGATTGACAAGGATATTCTGAAGGAGGCGAAGGTAAACGCCGGCAGGGTGACACTCGGGATCCCCGGCATGGGGCAGGCAAAGAAGATCATCCGGGAGTATTACGGAGGTGCGGAATGAAGCGGAGCAAATTCTTAAAGCTGGCGCCGCGCGAGATGCCGACGGATATCCCGGAGGATGAAGTGGTGGCAGCGAGCCAGATCGTGGAAGCGGACGGGGAGCAGGCGGTAGAGATCGACCTCTTTTATGGAGGAGAGCTCAGGGCGCGCTATTTCACCGATAAGCTTGCGCATCATACCTGGATAGATGGAAAGTGGAGCTCCTGCAGGCTGGAAAATATAAAACGGCTCTGCGAAGGGGCTGATCCCGTGCGGGAATACTATTACGTTTGCTTTGAGGACATACGCTGGGCGTCAGAAGCAGATGAACGGCGTGTTACGGAGTTTCTGGGTGAGAGCGTGTGGTGGAGCGAGGTGCACCAGATGAGGGACAGCTACAGGAGGGCTTATGTGCGGAAGGCGGAGCGCATCCGGCTTGAGCTGAAGGACATCCCTAAAGTGCCGGACAGGATGGAGCAGTGGGCAGATGAGGTCGTCTTCCCGGGCAATATCCTGTTCTTTCAGGTCGGGGAGAGATGGACGGCCTATAGTTGCACAGCCTGCGGGGGCAGGGGGAAGAGAAAGAAGCTCTGGAAGCATGGGGAGAAGACAACCTGCCCGAAGTGCGGCGCGGAGGTGACGGCGAACAGGACACGGATGAGGCGTGAAAGAAAAGAGAAGGTGATCCTGCTGCAGAAGTATTCGAAGAAGGTGACAAAGAAAATCGGGAAAACGGAGCTGGCCGTGGAGAAGCTGATGTGGACGGAGCGCCAGTTCACTGCGACCTGTGTCTGGGAGCAGGGGGAGAAAAAGGACATCCGGTTCTGTGAGGATTTGAGGGCGGTGATGCCGGAAGGCGAGACATGGGGAAAGGTGTACTATAACGTCGGCAGCGAAGAAGAGCCGGAATTCTGGGATAAGAAAGGTTCATGCGGGAAGTGTTTCCGGAAGGCCTTCCTCTATCCGGATAACCTGGCGGAAGTCCTGTCCTGCGGAGGGCTCGAGCGCAGCGGCCTCGACATACTGGCCCGCGCAGGGCGGAAGACCAGTGTCAATGATTTTATCATCACATTCCGGGAGCGTCCGCACTTGGAGTACCTAATCAAGGCAGGCTTGTGGAAGCTGACAGACGATCTCCTGGAGAATACACCGTGGGGGATGGAATCGAACGCCATAAAAGAGGGCGGCCGCAGCCTGCGGGACGCCCTGCAGCTTGACGGGAACCGGGTAAACCGGATGAAGCAGATCGACGGTGGGCTGAATACCATGTACTGGCTGCAGTATGAGAAAGAGATGGAGGACGCCGGGCACCCGATGAGAATCACGCAGGAATCTCTGGAATACCTCGACCAGAAGGGTATCTCCATGCGTTCCTGCGAGACGATCCTGCGGGCGATGGGGAGCGTGAACCGCATGGTGAATTACATGCGCAGGCAGAAGGTGAAACCGGATAAGCTTGTGACAGAGTGGAGCGACTACCTCCGGATGGCGGAAGCTGAAGGCATGGATGCCTCGGATGACATCGTCCGCTTTCCAAAGGACCTGAAGCTGCGTCATGACCAGCTTGTGGAGCGGATCAATGAACGCAAAAACGAAGAACGGTTCAGAAAATATGACCCGCAGATCCGGGAGCGCCTGCCGGAGGCGGCGAGGTATTACTGGCAGGATGACAAGTACATCATCATCCCTGCCGGAAAGCGCAAGGAGCTGGTCCAGGAGGGCCGGGCGCTGCATCACTGTGTGGGCGCCAGTGACCAGTATATGCGGAAAATGGCGGAGGGTGAAAGCTGGATCCTGTTCCTGCGGAAGAAGGAGGATATGGAAACGCCCTGGTATACGGTCGAGATCAACATGAAGGATGACCATATCATACAGTATTATTCCGCATTTGACAGGCAGCCGGACAGGGAGAAGGTCAACGGGATACTGGAAAGGTTCCGGCGCGGCATAAAAAGCAGGCGGGAGCAGGCAAAGGTAGCGATAGCATAGGAGGACGAAGATGGAATATGTACAGATGACACTGGATGACTGGATGGAGATGAAAGAGAAGATCCGGCGGGAACTCATGAATGTGAAGCTGAGCTTCGTGCGGATCGGCTATGCCCTGCGCCGGATCGACGATGCGGGGGCTTACGCACAGGACGGTTATAAAAGCGTGGCGGAGTTCGCGCAGGCTGAGTATGGCCTGGAGCCATCCACCACAAGCCGCTTCATGGCGATTAACCGGGAATACTCGGTCGACGGTTATTCAGAGCAGCTTCGCCCGGAGTATGCCGCCTTTGGCCGTAGCCAGCTCGAGGAGATGCTGAAGCTGCCGGCGGCGGACCGGGAGATGGTCAGCCCGGGGACGTCCCGCGAGGATATCCGGGAGCTGAAGCGCTTCAACCGGGAAGAGCCGGAGCAGGGCGTGGCGGATGATGTCCGTGATCTGATCCGGCAGTTCTACCAAGACAAGCCGGAAATCCTGAATGACGTCTTCACCGCCGTGCCGGAGGGGCTGCCGGAGAGGGAGAAGGAGCTGGTGGAGATCATCAACCCGTCCGGGTGCAGGGCGTATAAGAAGGGGCTGTACTTCCTGACAATGGAAAAGGACCACGTCTCAGTCAAAAAGTATGGCGCGGAGCCCCGGAAGATGGAATGGCGGGAGTTCCTCAGCATCACGGAGGAGCTATTCGGGGAGACAGCGGCGGGCCCGAATACCTGGCAGATCAACTTCGGGAAAGCGGTGGAAAACCCTGTGGAGGAGTCGGTAGAAAAGTCCACGGCTGAGCAAATTGCGCCGGCGCAAAAAATGCCGGAAAACGTTGAAAATACGAAACGCGGAGCCGATTCCACGGAGCCTGAAAAAGAGCCGGATCGGGAGCAGGAGGAAGCGCTCCGGGAGCAGGACGCAGAGCCAGAGGTCGTAGAAGAAGAGGCAGACAGGCCCGCGGAGCTGACCAGAGAGCAGCGGAAAGCGGAGTGCTTAAGCTGTATCAGCTCCATTTAGGGCTATGTCACGCTGGAGCGCTACGCAGTGGCCAGGGAGCAGGCGGCGATCCTCCTTCAGCATCTCGAGGAGCTTGTGTGATGGGACGGAGAATGCATCATCCGCCGTCTATTCTCCATCAGGAAGAGGGGACCTGCTATCTGTGCGAAAGGCTGGACAGGCTGTACTGCCATCACAATATGCTGGAGACGCATCACATCTTCGGAGGCCCGAATAGGAGGATATCAGAAGAGCACGGCTTCAAGGTGAAGCTGTGCCTCTCTCATCATCGGACAGGACTGGACGCGGTGCACCGGAATATCGAATCTGCCCGCCTGCTCCAGCGCGACGCGCAGCGGGAATACGAAAAGACACACACCCGGGAGCAGTTCATGGCGCTGATCGGGCGGAATTATCTGGAGGAATAAGATTGTATAACAAAAATTCGGAAGAAAACTACAAGATGCCAATCACAAAAGAGGAGGTGGAGCGCGCGAAGCGGCGGATCCGCAAAGGGGATCTGGTGAAAGTCACAACGAAGGTGTATGACCCGCTTTCGCCTGCGCTTTTCGTTACACGCGAGCGCTATCTTCCGGTGGTCGGGAAATATACATACATCGTGGAGGCAGAGGATACAAAAACGGGGCGGAGGTATTGCCTGCCATATTCGGAAGTTGCATTGCAGGGGAGAGGATTGTGAGATGGAAAGAAAGTTGCGTGTTTACATCAGCGGCGCGATCACAGGGACGGACGATTACAGGGAGCGCTTCGCGAGGGCTGAGGCGTTCCTGATGGGACAGGGCTGTTCTGTCATAAACCCGGCGAAGATCGATGCAGCGCTTCCGGCTGATATGACCTACGAGGAACATATGAAGATTGACATGATGTTGCTGGAGTCCTGCGATGCAGTTTACATGCTGAAAGGCTGGCAGGAGAGCAGGGGTGCGAACCGGGAGTATGGATATGCCCTGGGGGTGGATAAAGATATCGTCATGGAATAGGAGAAACGGAATGAAGTGTCCGAACTGTGGAAAAGAATTTACCATGCAGACCGTTGTCCAGAAGTACTGTAGTACAAAATGTGGCGTCCAGTATCGCAGGCACCACAGGATCGTTTATCCTGTGATTACATTCGACTGTGCGAACTGCGGAAAGAAGGTCGTGACCGACGGCGTTATGGACAAGCGGACGCGCTTCTGCTGTCAGGAGTGCGAGAAGAAATACTGGAAACATCGCCCATGGGACGAGCGTACCAAGCACCGGGACGCAGGGAGCGCGAGGATGCACTTCCACTCGATCAGCGAGCTGGCGAGCTATGAGAGGCGGACGAATGAGTAAAGCCGATGAACGTCTGACGGAGCTTCTGAACCGCCTGTGCGAGGACTACGACAAGATACAGGCGACTTTTCCGGGACTGCGGCGGGGGCAGATCATGGCGATGCTCTGCGCACTGGACTATATGCAGTACTTCGCGTTTGTGCCATTGTTCTGCCGGATAGAGCAGAAGCTGCCGAAAGGCTACAAGAAGTCAGACGGGCACAAGGTTGTAATGAGAGATGGGCATGGCAGCCACCATAAGAACAAGTGGACGGAGTATCTGGTCGAGTGTGGCGATGACCTGTATATCAGCGGACTGATCTGGAAGAGGAGCAAAAACAAATCCGAGTGGCACCCGTGGATGGTAGTGGAAGACTGGAAGACGATGACCGCGATGGATGTGGTCGGCGGGATAGAGCAGAACGGGAAGCTGATGCCGGGTCCGATCAGGGATGCGATATTCAGGCTATATCAGGAGAACGGCCTGTCACTGGGAATGATGGCACACGAGTTGAGGGATATCTGAGGAGCAGAAGGTGGAAGTATGACTGATCGAGAACGCGAGTTGATTGCCGCATACATCCCGTCACCGCGGGACGAGACGCTGGAGCCGGGCTGCGAGTATTATGTGAAAGACACCGCAGCGCGAGTGCAGCGTGTTTGGGTGACGACTATCAATCCGGGCAGTGCGGGCGAGGATTTGGTATATAGAGTCCGAAATGATCGTGGAATAGTCAGAACAGGACATGAAGACAGACACGGCAGCATTCCAAAGTGGGTGATGTACGACAACAAAGAGGACTGCAGGAACGACACACATAGCTGCTACAGCAGGTGGGAGTATCTGAGAAAATTGCAGGAGGAGGAGATGTGATAATGAGCAAGGCGATATTGGTACTGCTGGAAATGCCAGAGAAATGCCTGCGCTGTGATTTTGGA
Organism: Lachnospiraceae bacterium; assembly: GCA_021203465.1. Lineage (GTDB taxonomy): Bacteria > Bacillota > Clostridia > Lachnospirales > Lachnospiraceae > Hominiventricola. Next base: position 15,930 of record JAJQBC010000141.1, read on the forward strand.
TTCGATCAGGGGGATACTGCATACTGTTCGCGGTTGGAAAAATCTGTGGAGCGCACAGATCACAGGTCTGGCTGCTGCCCTCTGCGTTTGATGCCTAAGAAAGAGCCTCCGACTATTATGAACGACGAGTATGATGACGGATATGTTACTGGGTGGAATAGATGTATAGATCAGATAGAAAGGAGAACAGAATGAGCGAGGAAAGATACGTCAGTTTTCGGCATGGGGCTCTGTGCCCGAGTTACGAGGAGCAGGCAAATGAGCAGGGGCTCACCCTCGGTGATGAGGCGAATTATTTCGACAAGATCGCGGATGCCTACAATCTGTTGCGGATGGAGGGGCTTCTCACGGACAGCCAAGAGGCCATGATCTGCCAGAAAATCCAGAAGAAACTTGCGGCAAGCGTGAAGCTGATGGAAGAGAGCGGAGAAGATGTTCATTAAATCAATCCATGGAGATTTCTGGAATTTAAGCCAAATAGAGTGTATTTGGGCAAGCCGGGAGAAGAGGAAGAAGCCGACGCCGGAGCAGAGCGCATGCAATCATCGGAGAGGATGCTTCAAAAGAAAAAGCAGACGGGGTGGTGAATGAAATACTCGCCTATAGCGCTACATCGTGTTTAATCTATGAAATGCCCAAAGGAATAGAAGGGAGCGAAAAAAATGAAAAAGGAAGCTGAGGTACAGCAAGAGTATTCGCAGGAGCTTTTCAGGCTGATTCGGGGAAATCCAGACCTGCCCATTGTGCCGATGGTGGACAGCGAGATCGTTGCTGATGACGGCTACCAGTGGTGGATGGGGAGCTGGGGAAAAGCGGAGGTGGCGAAATACTATCTCGGCATTGATCGAGTTCACTTCTATGAGCCGGATGATTGGAACGAGGTGGATGGAACTCTATATGACGCACGAGAAATGGATGCCGTGGTCAGGCCGGACATGGACGATAACACAATAAAAGAAGCATACGAGGCCTTGCCGTGGACGGAGGCAATCATAGTGTATATTACATTGCCGTGAATGGAGGTGGCGAAGAATGATTCTGACAAAGGAAGTTGCGGAGAAAAACGTTGGAAGGTATATCGACTGTTATAAACGGTTATGGGGGAATTATCCAATGCAGATCATCAGGTTAAAAAATGATAGCGGCACATTGGCTGTGGAAGACACAGCAGGAGTTTGTATGAAAGTAGAAGACCCGCTTAATGACCGGTACTACGACTATATTTTTGACATGGTGGAGGTGGCGAAGAATGAGCAGAGAAATATTATTTAAAGCCCAAAGAGTAAATGGTCATGATTGGGTGTTTGGAAGCCATGTTTACACAGAACCTTTGGGTTGTGAAAAACATTATATTGTTTCAGTTGTGTGCGATGCGCAGTATGTCTATGAGGTAGATCCATCTACTCTTTGCCAATCTATAGGGTTGGATGACTGCAATGAACATGGAATTTTTGAAAACGATCTTTGCGAAGTCGTCGGAGAAGATGGACTGTTTTTAGTGAGTTGGGACGCTGATGCAGCGCGATTTGTTCTCGATGGCGACGGCGTAACTATTGACTTTGATAATGTCAATAGTAGAGATTGCGAGTATGTGGGAAACATCTTTGATAGTCCCGGACTGCTGGAAGGAGGAACGGGCGAAGATGGTTGAAGTCAAAATGATAGATGGTGAAAAGCTGAGAATGGATGCGGCAAATTACGCAGTTGACAAAGACGCAAGGATTCTAAAGGTCAAAACCTATGATAGAAGCGGGAACGAGTATAACGATATTTTTAATTTTAATCATGTAGTATATGTCGGATCAGAAGAAAAGTTACATTCAGGGGAGGGCGAAGATGACTAATCAGGAAACAGTAAAAATCATACAGACCGAAAAGGAGTGTGTCCGCTGGAACTGGGAGCAGGACGAGCATTGAAATTTACACCCACTGGGAGCAGGACAAAAGGAGGGCGTCGCCGATGGGCATCAAGATCACCAGAAAACTGCTGAACAATTACAAAAAATACAAGCGTGGGATTCCCCTTCTGGAGGCGGAGCTCCGGGGGCTGAGGACGACGGATGCCGGATTGGGAAACAGCGTGATCAACGATTACAGCACCGGCTACGCCCGGCCGCAGAGCGTGGTCGGCTTCGATCGGGAGCGATACCAGTACAAGTGTGATATACTGGAACACTACAGGGCGAAGGCTGGGGCAGTGGAGGAATGGATCGAGGCGATCCCGGACGCCCAGACGCGCTGTGTATTTCGAATGCGGTATATGGAAGGCGCGAGCTGGGCGAAGGTTGCCAGAGTGACAGGATATGCGGGAAAGGAGGATTATGTGAGGCTACACATCCGGGATGATTATCTGAAAAAATGCAATATCAAGTAAAATGCCGGGCGTCGCTGCCCGGTAAAAAAATACATATAGATTCGAACAAACATTCTGAAAACAAAAATAGCAGGAGACGCTGGAAACATCTCCTGCTATGAAAGTGCTGTACACTTTTTGGCCACTGTTATTATAGCACTTTCACCTGATAACCACAAGGAGGGAATGCTATGTCGAAGAAAGAAATGTTCAAAAATGAGATCCTGTTGAAAATGAAGTACCATCTCGATAAGGACTCTATGGGGATGCTGGATGCAGCGTTGTCCGAGGCTCTCTATCGGGTCGATCTGGTGGAGCAGGAGACGCTTCCGGCCACGATTGAAAACACGAATGAATATATCCTTGAGCTTTACATGCTGAAACGAGGGACGACACTGGCAGAGTCTACGATCAAAGCCTATGTGGATAACTGCCGGGAGTTTCTGCGGTACATGGGAGGAAAGCAGCTGACCATGATTACGCAGGAAGACGTCGAGCACTATCTTCGTCAGAAGATCCGGGAAGGGAACCGGGGCACAACTATGAACAATCATCGACGGAATCTGAACGCCATCTTCCGCTTCATGAAGCAGTACAAGTTTATCACAGAGAATCCGATGGAGAACATTGAGCCATACAAAGAAATTCATCAGCCAGTGGAATGCCTCGCGCCGGAAGACGTGGAGGTGATGAAGGAGGCTTGTAAGAATAAGCGGGATCGCGCCCTGCTGGAATGGCTGCGTTCCACAGCAACGCGAAAGGGCGAGATCCCGGATGTGAAGATCAACCAGATCAACTGGCAGACCGGGTAGGTCGTGATCTTCGCCAGTAAGACGCGGGAATATCGGACAGTGTGTCTGGACTCTGTGGCAATCAAGTATATTCGGGATTACATCGAGGAGCGCGGTCTGGATACATCGAGCAGTGAGCCATTGTTTGTTCGCCTGCGGGGCGGCGGGACGCTGCAGAAGACGGGCATCTATGCGGAGGTGAAGCGGATCGCCGCGGCGGCAGGAATTGACAAGCACGTTTATCCGCATCTCTTCCGAAAAACGGCGGCCACGAATATCGTGCGGCGTGGCGGATCGGATCTTGATGCCGGAATGTATCTGGGGCACAGGCCGCGAGGCGTGACAGCATCCTACTACATCGCCCGGACAGAGGAGCAGACGGTGAAGGTTTTCAAGGATTACGTGGCGTCAATATGAGAATGTCAAGCGAAAAATAAAAAAAATTTGCGAAAAAATGAAAAAAGGTCGTTTTTGTCGGAAAAGTCGTTTTATAATAAAACTAGGTCACCAGCTAAAGAGAACATCCTGTGAAAGCGGGGTGTTTTTCTTAAAAAAATTGAAAAAACCTCCAAAAAAGTGTTGACAAATACGTACACGTATGCTATTATATACTTGTAGCAAGGAAACAGACACAGATAGAAGGAGGTGAATAACAGATGAGCAAAAAACATAAGAACCTGTTAAAGCTTATCATACAACTGTTAATAGCGGTCGGAACGTTCTTAACAGGGCTGGCAAGTCTTATACAGGCTCTTAAGTAAAGGGAAGGGGCGAAAGCCCCTGACCTTTGTAAATAGTATAGCTCATCTGGAAAGATATGAAAAGTGTAAAATTTAGAAACTTGTTTTTGATCGCGGCATGGGTGATTTTCATCGGCAGTCAGGGAAATTTATATTCAGCCATATTGTTGATGTGCGCAGGCGCATATGCGTTTGTGGATATCATAGGCAGGATTCAGGAGGGCTGACGCATGGAAGAAAAGAAACCAAGGCCGCAGGACAAGTGGGACGCGAAGGCCGGGCTGATATCCAAGACTTACAAGCTGGACAAGAAGACGGCGGAGGAGTATCAGAAAGCCTGCGAGAAGGCAGGCGTATCGATGGGGCTGCAGCTGGCGAAGCTCATGCGGGCATTCATCGAGGAGACAAACAAAGAGTGAAGAGGGAAGCATTCGGGAAGACCGGGTGCTTTTCTTTGCCCTGTTATGGAGGAATAGATATGGGTAGCGATACCCCCATTACCAGACCTGTATACCTTACCCCCCAGGCATTGAGCCAATGGATACCGGCGCTCAGGCGAGAAAGAAAAATGTACAAATTTTACCAGACGCCAGAGTGGAAAGCTTTGCGGGTACGGGTATTGCAGGCGAACCATGGAGAGTGTGAGGACTGCCGATGCAAGTCTCCGAGCGTGATCACGCCAGCGGTCACAGTTCATCACGACAAGGAAGTGGATCGCTTTCCAGAGCTGGCGCTCTCAACCTTCTGGATCGATGCGAAGGGACGCAAGCACCAGCAGCTCTTCGCGCTGTGCAACAACTGTCACAACAAACGACACGATCGTTATTTTGATGGACACAAACGGGAAGACGAAGAACCGCTGACGCCTGAGAGATGGTGAAAGGCTCCCCCCCGACCCCCTATACCCCTGAAAATCGGGGGGAACGTGCAACGGGAAGGGGGACTGGCATTCCGAAATGGATCAAAAAATCTGAAAAAACGCAAAATTGTGTGACAAGTCGAGGTGAGGAAGTTGGCGATTACGCGGCGAAACGCGATCAAAAGGGATCTGGAAAAGAAGCTGGAAGAAAAGAGCCTGACGTCGCCGATTTACCGGAGTCAGCTCGATCAATACATGAAATGGTATGACCAGCTGGAGAACCTTAACAGGCAGACCGAAACGCTCCGCGGTGGAAGCATGCGGACCTATATTGATTGCCTGAAGGAAGCCCGGCAGCTCCAGAAAAGCATGCAGGGGATACTGGACTGGCTGGGTGTTGTGCCGGACGCTGAGCCGGATGAGGAGCAGGAAAGCTATGACTTATAGCCCATATCTGGATCCCTACCTCGAGGATATCCGTTCTGGCCGGATCGTGCACTGTAAGGATCAGGATCAGCTGCTGGATCATGTACTGATCCCGGTACTGGAACGTCCGGATGTCTATGTGGACGATGAAAAGATAGAAGAGGGCCTGAAGCTGCAGAAATATTTTGATTATGATCTCCTGGAATGGGAGGTCTTTCTTTTTGCAGTCATTGTGGGAGTCCGGTACCGAAAGAACCGGCACATTTATTTTACGGACATCCGGATTATTCTAGGACGCGGGAGCGGCAAGAATGGGTTTATCTCGTTTCTGGCGTTTTATTTTTTATCACCGGCGCACGGTGTCCAGTCCTATGACATCGATCTGCTGGCGAACAGCGAGGACCAGGTGAAGACCTCGTTCATGGACGTCCATGAGGTGGTGACGAAGCCCTCCGACCCGGCGAATGAGAAGGTGCTGAAGCATAATTTTTATGCCACGCTGACGGCGATCACCGGGCTCAGGACCCGCTCCACGCTGCGCTTCAATACGTCCAGCAAGCGTGGCAAGGACAGTAAAAGGACAGGCTGCATCATTTTGGACGAAATCCATGAGTATCTGGATTTCACCAATATCAATACATTGAAATCCGGACTCGGCAAACGCCGGGACGGGCGCTGCATCACGATTTCGACATTCGGGCATGTGCGCGGCGCGGTCTTTGACCGCCAGATGGAGCAGAACGAGGATATTCTTTCCAGATACAATCCGGAGAACCGGGTGTTCCCCTTTATCTGCAGGATCGAGAAGGAAGAAGAGTGGGATAATCCGGACTGCTGGATCAAGGCGATCCCGTCCATCAATGATTTTGACACGCTGCGGGAGCAGGTGAAAAAAGAAGTGATGGAGATGCCCTACACGCCGGAATACCGGTCAGAGTTCATGGCGAAGCGGGTAAACTTCCCGATCGGAAACGCGGAAACTGAGGTCGCGAGCTGGAATGACATCAAGGCCACGAACCGGCTGCTGCCGGATCTGATCGGATGGCCGTGTGTTGGCGGTGTGGATTATTCCAAAACCAATGACTTTGTGGCCGCCGTGCTGATCTTTCAGGTGGGGGAAGAAATCTGCGTGATCCAGCATACATGGGTGTGCCGTGCAAGCCGTGACCTGCCGGGGATTAAAGCTCCGCTGGATGAATGGGAACGTAAAGGAGATCTGAGCTATGTGGATGAGGTGGAGATCCCGCCGGAGATGATTGCGGAGTGGTTTGTGTGTATGGGTGCGAAGTATAACATCGTCGGGCTTGCACTTGATAATTATCGCTGGGCGCTGCTCCGCTCTAAATTCCAGGAAGCCGGAATAGGTAATGATTTCGGGATTCCGGTGAAGCTGACAAGGCCGAGCGACCTGATGAAGGTGCATCCGGTGATCAATTCCGCGTTCCTGCGTCATCGCTTTGTGTGGGGCGACCTTCCGATCATGCGTTGGTACACGAACAACGTCAAGGTGCTGCAGGATGGCCTGAATAATACCTACGGGAAGATCGAGCCGCATGCGAGAAAGACGGATGGCTTCATGGCTCTGGCACACGGGATGACGCAGTTGGATTTGCTGGATGAGGGCGGCGCGGCTGCTCCGATTATGGAGCCGATTGTATTCAGTTGAGAAGGTGACAGAAATGGCATTTTTTAAATTTAAAATCAAAGACTGGCTGGAGAACCTGATCAGCACCGCGGATATTTCCGAGAAGACTCTGGAGGAGAAATTCCGGCAGGCCTATGTGAAGGAGCTGGCCCTGTATACGGCGGTTGGCCTGATCGCCGATATTCTGAGCGGGTGTGAGCGGAAAATCTTCAAAAACGGCGAGCCAGTACAGGACGGTACCTGGTATGTGTGGAATGTATCCGCAAACCCGAACCAGACAGCGGCGCAGCTGATTGCGCAGTGGGTGATCGACCTGTATTACAAAAGTGATGGTGCGCTGATCGTCCCGCTGGGCAACAACCTTTATAACGCCAGCAGCTTCTCTATTGACGAGTATCCGGTTGTGGGGAACGTCTACAGGGGAATCTGTATTGACTCCTATCAGATCAACCGGACATTCCGGGCGATGGATGTCTTTTACCTGAAACAGTACAACCCGCAGATCCGGGGGCTGCTCAACGGTATCTTCGACACCTACGCGGAGCTGTTGGAGTACAGCAAAAGTGCCTATGGCAAGAGCAGCGGCGAGAAGTACGTGCTGCAGCTTGGAGCTTTCCAGTCTGGGACGCAGGAAGAACGGGACGCTTACCTTGAGAGAATCCGGAAAAATCTTGTATCATTCGCGTCGGCTTCTTCAGCGGCTTACCCGGCGACGAAGGACCAGACGCTGACAAAGCTGTCATCTGGCGGGAGCAGCAGTGCTTCCACCGATTACACAAACCTACGCAAGGACGTCTACGATGTCGTGGCTTCCGCACTGCATCTTCCGGTTGGCCTGCTTGACGGGAATATCACTTCCGTTGATCAGGTGCTGAATCAGGCGCTGACGATGGCGATTGACCCGCTGGCGAGGAAGATGGACGGGGAGTTGACGCGGAAGACTTTCGAGAGGGATCAGATTCTGTATGATGGCTGCCGGGTGAAAATTGACACTTCAGCGATCAAGCATATTGACATGCTGGACATGGCGGAGAAGGTAGACAAGCTGATCTCCTGCGGAGTGGCCAGCATTGATGAGGTACGAGAACGGTGTAACATGCCTGCGCTTCACGAAGACTGGAGCGAGCGGCATTTTATTACAAAAAATTATGAGGGGATTGACGGAAGTCAGAACCTGCTGGAAGGAGGTGAGTAAGAGGTGAAGAACAAAAAGTACTATGCACTGGAGACCAATGGAAGCACTGCCCAGATTGTGATTTTTGGGGATATTACAAGCTGGCCGTGGTTGGAGAGCGACGTGTCCAGCTATAATTTTCAGAAAGAGGTCAGCGCTCTGGATGTGGACGAGATCGAGGTGCACATCAACTCCTACGGCGGCGAGGTGGCCGAGGCTCTGGCAATCACGAACACGCTGATGCGGCACAAGGCAAAGATAACCACCTACGTGGACGGGTTCGCGTGCTCCGCGGCGACCATCGTCTTCATGGCAGGCGAGCGGCGCGTGATAAGCCCGCTCGCGAATTTCCTTGTACATCCGGCATGGATGTATACACAGGGCAATGCAGATGATCTTCGTAAAACGGCCGATGATCTGGACAGGATTACGGAGCAGTCCATCAAGGCATATATGGCCAGAATTTCGAAGAGTCGTGAAGAGCTGGAAGCCCTGATGAAGGAAGATCGGTTCATGACGCCGGAGGAAGTCCTGGAATGGGGCTTCGCAACGGAAATTGATGCGCTGCTGGAGGAGGAAAACCCGTCGCAGTCCGTCAGGGAAAAGGTGGCTGCAAAGCTTCAGGCTGGTGATGTGGTCAGGATCAATCTGGATGCCAGCAAGGTTGCCGGGGTGATTCTGTCAGAGATGGAGCGTCTGCAGGCAAAGCAGGCTGACCCAGAGGAACCTGACGATGATCCGAAAGACCCTGATAACCCCGATGATCCGGATGAAGATCCCGAAAAGGATCCTGATGATGATCCGGACGAGGAAACCACGAAAGAGACGGCTCTGTACCGTTTTTTAGAAGCATTCAATTAAGCACAGAAAGTGAGGGAAACAAAAATGGAGTTTAAGACCATCAAAGACGCGGCTCTCGATCTCCGGAAAGCGATGGAGTCGAACGACGCCGCAAAGATTGAGGCTGCATGGGAGGGCCTTGGGAAGGCTTCCGCAGCCGACGCGCTGGCAAAGGTACAGCAGGACATGGCGCTGTATCAGGAGACGAAGGATGAGAAAATCCTTGCCGCGCGGGGAGTGCGCAAACTGACCTCGAAAGAGGAAGCCTGGTACAACAAGCTCATCGAAGTGATGAAGAGCGGGAACCCGAAGCAGGCCTTTATCGAGATCATCGGCACAGATGATGAAGACGACATCATGCCGTCCAGCATCATCGAGGATGTATTCCGCAACCTGACGCAGGAGCACCCGCTGCTCTCGAGGATCAGCGTGCAGAGCGTGGGCTACCTGACCAAGTGGATCCTGAATGCGCACACGGCGCAGACAGCGGCGTGGGGAGCGATCACAGTGGCGATCGAGCAGGAGATCACTTCTGATCTGAAGGTAGTCGACATCAAGCAGAACAAGCTGTCCTGCTTTGCGATCCTGGAGCTTGGCATGGCAGATCTGGGCCCGGCCTTCCTCGACAGCTACATCCGCACGGTACTGACGGAAGCGATGGCGCTCGCCCTTGAGGTTGCAATCGTGAGCGGCACGGGTCTGAGCATGCCGATCGGCATGGACCGCGACCTGAGCGATGGCTCGACTGCAACTGGCTACTCGCAGAAGGCAACGACCGCGGTGGCGGATTTCACCCCTGCAAGTTATGGCGAGTTGCTTGCGAAATTCGCAAAGGATGAGGATGGCAAGCAGAGGAAGTTCGGACAGGTCGCGTTGATCTGCAATCAGGAGGATTACCTGACGAAGATCATGCCGGCAACCACGGTGCTGAACAGCGCGGGCGCCTATGTGAACAACCTCTTCCCGTTCCCGACGGAGGTGATCGTCTCCAATGCGGTCACGACCGGGCAGGCGATTCTTGGTCTGATCGACGAGTACGTCCTGTTCATTGGCAAGGCGGCGCGGAATAATGTGATCCAGTATTCGGATGACTACCGCTTCATTGAGGATCAGCGTGTGTTCAAGGTCGTCCAGTACGCGGATGGCCGTGCGTATGATAACACCAGCTTCCTGCTGCTCGATATTTCCACGATTGATCCGGCATACATCACGGTGAAATCGGCGGACGCTGTTGAGACTGCGTAATGACCGGGCAGGATACGCTGCTGACGCTGGCCAAAGGAAAGCTTAACATCACCTGGGACGACACCGGGACGAACGCCAGACTGGAGGCGATTCTGAACGATGCCATCCCGGTGGTGTGCAACATGGTCGGGCTTGTGTACTCCTACACTGTGCAGGAAGCTCTGGACGAGGAGGGGGAGGTGTTCGACTTTTCCGCCCCGTCGATGGAGCGAAACGTACTGCTGAATTACATTTCCTATGAGTGGAACCACCGGACAGACATCTTCCGTTCGGCGTACTGGCAGGAGATCGCGGCCTGCCGTCAGAGGCATGAGTTGCTGGCGGCGGAGGCTGCAAATAGCACGGAGGAGGCCGAGGACAGCACAGAGGAAACTGAGGACAACGACGAGGACAGCACGGAGGATGCGGATGGCACAGACGACAGTGAATAAGGCGTATAACGACGGCGTGGTTACTGTCTGCCGGGAAACCGCGGCGTCGTCGTCCTTCGCGGCAAGGCAGGGCGCGGAGTCGGAGGCGGATCTGGAGACTGTCTGCAAGCTCGACTTCGCGGAAAATTCCTGCCGGGAGCAGGACAGTGAGTATGCGAACCAGATGGGCTACCGTCTCGACCGGAAGATATCGGCGCGGAAGCCGGGAAACATCAGGATCGATACGGAGTGTTCCGCGCTGATCGGGCGGACGCTGTATGCCGTCAATAACGTGGAGTACACGCGCACAGAGGTTTATCTGCATTTGACGGAGGTGAGGACATTCGATGCTGAATCAGATTAAGGAGGCATTACAGGAGGCGTTCCCTGACCTGCCGGTGTTCTATGGCAGCGCGTCCAAGGCAACCGGGAAGAAGATCTATGACTATCTGGTGTTCTGGCGTGAACGTGCGGCGTGGAAACCTGGTTCCAGGGGAGACCCGGCCATGCACTATACCGTGGCTTACGTCCGGCAGGACTTCATTCCGGAGGATGACGAGACGAAAGTGCGCGATGCACTGGATGCGATCACAGGACTGAAAGCGACCGATGAGGTCAGCTTTGATTACCTGACCCAGCCGGGCACGTCTCTGGCACTGGAGGTAGCGGAGTATCATTTCGTGGCACCAAGGAAGCGGTTGACGCCGCCTGCAAAGGAGGAGGGCTGACGCTATGGCTACGACAGATCACATTGACATTTCCGGTGTGGAGAAGCTCACCGAAAAGCTGGAGCGTTATGGGAATCGGAGCGGGGCGATCGTCCAGGAATATCTGCGCGATGAAGGCTTCGATCGGATTGCAGGGCATATTCCGAATCTGATCCACGCATCCGGGAGGAATAAAGCGAAATGGAAGAATAAGGCCACGGCGTCAAAATCCGCTTATACGTCGGTATTTCAGGGAATGGTGTCAGGCATGACACTGACGGTGAGCACTAAAACGCGATTTAACTATTTGTATTTCCCGGATGATGGAAGCAATACACTCCACCATGTCGGGAACCAGCAGTTTATGCTGCGGGGCGCGCAGGAACAGACAGACGGGATCGTCGATGAACTGGTCGGCCGCCTCGTAGCAGCATTTGAGGAGGATTAAAGAAATGGCACATACGACAGAGACGGTATTCTCTGAGTTTTTCCTGCAGGAGCTGGGATTTATCTTTTCCGATGGTTCGTCCAATTATCTGGTCGAGTGTGTCGGGAAACTGGAAGAGACGATGGAGACGAAGACCATCACCAAGAAATGCCGCGGGGTGGTGAAGAAATCCCGCACGAAGGGAAGCTCCGGGACGGTTAAGGTCACGGCACATCTTCCCTATGAACTGAAGCTGAAGCTCTACAGCATGGCGGAGCATGCAACCGGCGTGTACGGTTATGGAACGGAGAGCCTGCATGAGGAGATTACCATCACCGCAAAGGTACTTGATGAGGATGACAATGTCCAGTACCGCGCTTACCCGGTGGCAGTCTGCAACACGAAGAGCGCTTCGGTCGATGATGACGCGACGGAAGTCCCGATGGATGAGCTGGAGTTCACCGTCACGGCGGATGACAACAACGAGATCGTGTACCAGGCGCTCGAGGATGACATTGACAGCACGATCGCCGAGAGCTGGATGGAGAGCTTTACTGCGGAACTGATCGCGGCTACGGCCTAAATGAAAAGAAGGAGGATCATTGATATGGCAACTAAAAAAGTGACAAAGAAAGCGGAAGCAACAAAGACGGCGGTCGAGGAGACCGTAGAGGCTGCGGAAGTCGCGGTGGAGGAGACTGTCGAAACTGCGGAAGAAGAGGTCGCCGAGGAGCAGGAAAAGACCTTTGCGGTGGAAGTAGTCCGCATGTTCAAAGACAAGTATACGGGCAAGATTCATCATCTGAAAGAGACCATGGAGGTCACGGAGAGCCGGTACAAGGAGCTGACCGAAAAGAAGAAGTATGTAGTGAAGGTGTAAGGAGGATGCGCGATGCCGAATCTGACATTACAGGACGGTACGGTCGTTGGCCTGACCGTCAACATGGGAGCCATGTATAAGCTGAGAAAGGAAAAACCGGAGGTCGTGGATGATTTTTTCAAGAGTGTCTCCGGCGATGTTCCGAAGGATGAAAGCCGCACGGATATGTATTTTCGTGCGGCACGGATTTTGTATGCGGGATATCTTGGAGAACTGGTCCGGGAAGGGAAGCTTGAGACGGCAATAGAGTATGAGGCATTTCTGGACGTCCTGCCGGAAGGGCCAAATCAGATTGTACGCATGGGTACTATGCTTATGAGCCCAAACTCAAAAAGGGATTCAGAGGAACATTCGAGCAGCACACAAAGAAAAGCAAAAACGCCATAAGAATCCCTGATTTCAAAATCGAGGACATAGAGGATGCGTATACCTTCTATGTCCTCATTGTCGGTATTCCGGAAAAAATATTCTGGGATGCGGAGTATTCGGAGCTGCTTACGATTGTGGAGGATAAAAAAGCCTATGATAACTGGCTGTCCTATGCCAGGGAGAAAATGATCGAGAAAAAGCGGAAGGAGGCGAAGTGACGTGGCAAACAATGAGGCGAAGGTCAAATTTACAGCGGATGTATCTGAATTCAACTCTGCGATAAAGACGGCTAACAGCACCATGAAAGAGCTGCAGAGCGCCCTGAAGTTGAACGCTGCGCAGATGGAAGAGAGTTCCAGTGCCACGGACGGGCTCAGGACAAAGCTTTCCCTCCTGGAAAAAGAGTCGGAGACTCTGGCAGATAAGAAAGAGGCACTGAACCAGAAGCTGGAGCAGGCGATCAAGTATTTTGGTGAAGACAGCACGCAGGCGGCGTCCCTGCGCACACAGCTCAACAATGTGGAGACACAGAGCACGAAGGTTGCCGCAGAGATTGAAGCCACCAATCAGGAGCTTCAGGAGCAGGAGGAGGCGGCCGCAAAATCAGAGACCGCCCTGGAGAAACTCACCCGGACGATCGATGAGCAGGAAGCGGAGCTTTCCTCCCTCAAGACGCAGTATACCAATGCGGTGCTGGAGTTCGGCGAGACGTCCGAGGAGGCAGAAGACCTGGCCGGGCAGATCAAGGATCTGAGTTCTGATCTGAAGGAGAATAAGGATAGTCTGGATTCTGCCACCGACGCTATGGAGAAGCTAGGCGACGAATCGGAGGAGGCTGGGAAGAAGGGCGCGGAAGGCTTCGAGCAGATGTACGATGCGCTTGTCTCTGCCGGCCTGGTCGAGGCGGTGAAGAAGCTGGGCGAGGGCATGTCAGAGTGCGTCAGCACTGCGGCAAGCTTTGAAAGCCAGATGTCGGTTGTGGAGTCCCTGTCAGGAGCGACCGCGGAAGAAATGGACGTCCTTACGGAAGCGGCGAAGGAGATGGGCGCGACCACATCGTTCACTGCGACGGAAGCTGGCGAAGCACTGGAATACATGGCGCTTGCCGGCTGGGAAACCGAAGAGATGGTGGAAGGCCTGAGTGGTGTCGTGAACCTTGCGGCGGCCTCTGCGATGGACCTCGGCACAGCTTCAGATATTGTGACGGACTATCTGAGCGCATTCGGTCTTTCCGCGTCCGATGCAGATGCCTTTGTGGACAAGCTGACCTATGCCATGTCCAGCAGCAACACAACGACGGAGCAGCTCGGCGAGGCATATAAAAACTGTGCAGCGACAGCAACGCAGCTCGGCTATGATCTGGATGAGACTACCGCTGTGCTGATGGTGATGGCCAATGCGGGGATAAAGGGTGGTGAAGCAGGTACTGCTCTGTCGTCCATCATGACCAGGCTGGGCAATAACGTGTCCGGCTGCCGTGATCTGTTGGAGTCATATAACATCGAAGTATATGACGCGCAAGGAAATGTCAACAGTCTTTCCGACATCCTGAGTGGCATGCAGGAAGTGTGGGCGGGCCTGACGGATGAGCAGAAGTCCAATCTGTCGTATACCGTCGCCGGAAAGACTGCGCAGTCTGAATTGATGACCGTTCTTGGAGACACTACCGGTTCTCTGGAAGAGTACACGGAAGGACTTCGCGACTGTACGGGCGCAGCGCAGGAGATGGCGGAAACCCGTCTTGACAATTTCAATGGGCAGATCACCCTGCTGGATTCCGCAATGGACGCATTGAAGACCACGATGGGCGAAGCGGTGCTGCCGACGCTGACCGAGTTTGCAGAAATTACCACGGATGGCGTCACGGCACTCAACGATTTCCTTTCCACCCATGAGGGTGTCACGGCGGCCCTTGTCTCCCTGGGTGTTGGCCTTGCCGCGGCGACGATTGCACTGGCAGCCACATCGACAGCGGCAAAGAAGCTTGCAACCTCGTTCCTGGAGTTGACGGCAGCGATGGCAACGAACCCGATCACGCTCGCGGCGGTCGCGATCGCGGGTCTGGGTACGGCGGTTGCGACATTCGTTGCTTTAACAGGGGATGCTTCCTCCGAGGTGACGGATCTGAAGGATGAGGTCAGTAACCTGACGGATACTGTCAACGAGAATGCAGAGGCATACGAGGAGTCAAACGAGCAGAACGAAACCGCTGCGGAGAATTATTCCGATATGGCGGAGGAACTGTCGGAACTGCTGGATGTAACAGATCGCACGACCGCACAGCAGGAACGGCTGGAATCTATCATAGAACAGCTCAATGAGGCATTCCCGGAGCTGGCGATCGCTTATGATGAGACAACCGATGCGATCAATATGTCAGATGAAGCTCTGCTGAGCTATCTCGACACGCAGGCAGAGCAGGCGCAGTACGAGTCTGACGTCGAGCGGATGAACGAGCTCTATGAGGAGCAGGCGGAAGCAACAGCGCTTCTTGAGGAAGCCAAGACGACACTGGCAGAGAAAGAAGAAGAATTCGCCGAACAGCAGCAGACCTACATCAACATGGGTGAGGCTTATGCAGATGCGATCGATTCGTCCCGCATAGAACTCGGAAACTACCAGCAGGCTGTGGACGAGGCGGAAGCAGCACTGGAGACTATCAACACGGAACTGGAAGAGGTCACCGGAAAGATCAACGAGTATGGGGACGCGGCAGCTGAGAGCGAGAATGATACGGATATCGCGGTCAACGCGATGGAGAACCTCGTCACAAGCCTTGAAGCACTAGAGGAGGGATACACAGAGGCCTACGACGCGGCGCTTGAGTCCCTGCAGGGCCAGATGGATCTATGGGACCAGGCGAGCGAGATCGCAGCAACATCTGCAGAGGATATCACAACAGCGCTTGAAAGCCAGATCGAGTACTGGACGACCTACGCGGAGAATCTGGAGAACCTGAACAATCGAAACATCGAAGGGCTCGACGCGTATGTCGCGTCTGTGGACGATGGCTCGACGGAGGCGGCCAACTATATCGCCGGTATGGCGTCCATGTCGGATGAAGAACTGCAGGCACTGATGGATACCTATGAAGAGCTGTCGGAAGCCCAGGGACGCGTGGCAACAGATTCCGCAGATATGGCTACGCAGTATTCGGAGAATGTCGCGGCGATGGTGGAGGAAGCGACAACTTACGTTGCGGATCTCGACCTGTCCGAAGAGGCGCAGGAAGCTGGAATCAATACGTTGCTTGGGTATATTCAGGGTATGGAAGAACAGAGCACTGGTGCTTGTGAAGCCATGACCACCATCCTGGGTGATGTAGTTGCAGCAGCACGGGAAGCTCTGGACTCTCACTCTCCGTCGGTCGTCTATGAAGAAATGGGTTCTGATGCCATGTTGGGGTTCATAAATGGCGCCTACAGTCAGGAGGCTGATCTGCTAAGCACGATGCAGACGCTTTCTGAAAACGGAATAAACAGGTTTAAACAGAACAGTTCTTCGACAACGCTTGTGTCGAGCGGTTCTGATACGATCGGTGGATATATCAAGGGGGCGTCTGCGAAAGCGCCGTCTCTTTATTCCGGTATGGAGAGCTATGCATCGACTGCAATCAAAAGGTTTAAGGATCAAGCTTCGAGTACTTCCCTGTACTCTGCAGGCACTGATACGCTACAGGGTTTTATCAATGGCCTGAATGCAAAATGCGGTGAGTTATATGAAAAAATGCAGAGTGTCGCATCCAGTGCGCTTAAAAAATTCAAAAGTGCCCTTGGGATAGAATCACCTTCAAAGGAGATGAAGGCGGCTGCGCTGGACACTGGCGAAGGCTATTTGATCGGATTGGATGAGGAGCAGCCTGCTATTGATGCCAGAATGACAGAGTTGGCACAGTCTGCGCTTAGCAATTTCCGCGACCATATGTCGCTCGATGCAGGATCTTTGAATGCTTCACTTCAAACGACATACAGTGCAGCCTGGGATACCGGAAACCCGATACAGGATTATATCCAGAATCAGCTTGACAGTATTGCAAGCAGTATCGACACTGCCTGGGCGATTAATTATGACGAATTGGCGGAGGCGATGGCAAAGCAGCCGGTGTCCATAAGGATTGGCAACCGTGAATTTGCACGGGTTGTAAAAGAGGTGGTGTAAATGGATATCTATTATCTGAATACAGCCGGTGAAAAGATCATATTGTCTGAATGGCCAATAGCCGTGACAGACCTGACGCAGCTTTATGGTCGGAAGTGGAAGACCTCCATCAAGGAGAATAAGGCAAAGAGTCGGGCATCTGTGCTGTACACATACCGTACAACTGCGGAATTCAAACTGGATATCAGTATTTATGCGGACAGCAAATCTGAGTATGAGGAGGTAATGAACAATTTTGAGGCAGTAACGGATTATGATGTCGCAAATAATACACCAGGGAAGTTATATGTTGGTGAGTATTATCTGCCTTGTTTTATCCGTGACACATCGCCCAGCGATTATGAGGAATTGTTCTATACTGTGAATGAAAAACTGACCGTGTACAGCACAAATCCGCACTGGCTGAGGGAAGCGAAGAATTCATATATTGCACACACGGAAGAATCCAGTGGTGAAGAACAGGAATATCTGAATTTTGATTATAATTTTGATTATAACTATGCGTCTACATCCGGCTATGGAGCATTGAGTAATGAGACAAACACAGGTTGTGATTTCCTGATGACCATTTATGGCGCGATTGAGAATCCGGCAATCTATATTAATGGGCATTTGTATCAGGTCTATGTGACATTGGGCACAAATGAGTATTTGACCATAGATAGCCGTGATTCTACGATTGTTCTGACAAGTGCGACGGGAAAAACGACGAATGTTTACAGCTTGCGGAATCAGGATAGCTACATTTTCCAGCAGATACCTGCTGGGACAAGCACCGTCTACTGGGCTGGGACATTTGGCTTTGACATCACATTGTTCGAAAAGAGGAGTGAGCCATTATGGTAGAGATGGAGATCGTTTATGCGAATGCGGCATTGATCGATGTGGGTGCCATAGAAGATGCAGATGCTGACTTTGAAGTTGGTGATGAGAATAATTTTGAGCTCGCGTTTCTTTTGGAAACATGGGATAAAACGGTCCAGGATGGTGGGTATATCTATGTAGCTGGATCAGAATATGGTGGAAAAGTAGGAGAATTTGAGCTTGATGAGTCAAATGACGTCATATATGTTCGAGGATATACATGGAGAGGCCTGCTGGAACATAAAATTATCAGCCCGGCGAGCGGAGAGGATTATTGCACTGCCAGCGGCGAGCTGAATGAAATCATCAAGGCGGTTCTTGAGGAGTTCTGCCCTGGTGGACTGTTTGTGGCTGCCGAAAGCAGTACAGGTGTAAGTATTGAGGAGTACCAGTTTGAACGCTACTGCACCGTGAATGCCGGGCTAACGGCTATGTTGGAGGAACAGGGGTACAGGCTGAACCTGAGTTATGTCCCTCGGGCTTCTGGAGGTTATGTAGAAGTGTCCGCGGTGCAGGCCAAAGAGTACGGAGATGACTGGGAACTCTCACAGGATGTATCGCCAATGGAGATCAATTCGGTGCAGTATTACAGGGGCATCAATCATTTGATATGTTTGGGCTCAGGGGAGCTGGCTGAGCGCGAGATTGTTCACCTGTATGTGCAGAAGGATGGAAGCATTGGAACGACACAGTACTATACAGGCAATGACGAAATAGTCGATGTGTATGATTACAGTAATGCTGCAGACGCGGAAGAACTGCAAAATGGAGGCATTGAGCGCCTGAAGGAAAATATGAACTACAGCGAATTCAGTGCTTCTGTTACAAATTATGACGCCGATGATATCATGCTGGGTGATACCGTGACAGGGGTCGACTATATGACAGATACCAGCATATCTCAACCGGTGGTCAGAAAAATCTGCAAACGGAAAGATGGAGTCATAAGCATCGAATACAAATTGAAGGGAGAAGCATAGTCATGAGTATAAAAATAACTGACGGCAGGGGATCAGCGGCTCATATCACAAGCAATGACATCGTGGGGAAGCAGCAGGCCTCGCTTGGAACTGAGAGCTGCGTGTACGCCGTAGGAAATAAGTTCGCCTACACGCTTGTGGACAATAATACAATTGAGATTGCTGATGGTGAGGGCAGTATCTACGGATGTTTCTGGCGGATTCTTCCTGAAACGGTTGAAGAGGTGACATTGACAACCGGGACGCAGGGAGTGTGTAGATATGATCTGATAGTGGCGCGATATACACAGGATGCTACCGGCGTAGAGTCTGTATCTCTGGCAGTGCTAGAAGGTGAAGAGGCGGCATCAGAGGAAGAGGCCGTCGCGCCGGGAATCACGGAAGCGGATATCCGCGATACTGTACAGACATCGGAATATGCATTGTATAAAGTGTTCATCAATGGGATCAATGTTGAAAGTGTCACATCCATGATGACCGTGTGCCATAGCCTTCAAACAGCCTGCAAATAAAAAGTCAAGAGGAAAATGAAAATTTTTCAAAAAATTTT
>JAJQBC010000021.1:0-13567 GCA_021203465.1 Lachnospiraceae bacterium
TTGCTCAACACGCCGCCCTCGTCCGTCGCGTCGGAAATCCACTGGCCCACGGTGCTGCCGGTGAGAATCCCGGCAATGCCGCCAATGCCAGCACCCGCCGCCGCGCCGGTGGCCGTACCGATGCCAGGAACCACAGAGCCGATAGCCGCGCCGATTCCTGCACCCGTGGCGACCATTCCGGCCTTAGAGCCTGCCGTGGCATACTCCGTCTTGGCCGTCTTGCTGTCGCCCTCCTTGCTGGCCTTGTACCCCTGGTACACGTCCACACCGGCAGAAACCAGACCGGCAATGCCGCCCAGGATGCCGCCGATGCCTGTCGCACCCGCCGCAGCCAAGCCGCCAGTCGTTGCGGCTCCGCTGCCAAGCGCAGTCCCGACCGAGGCCAGACCGCCCACAATGGTACTGCCAATGCCACCGCCCGTGAGCGCTCCGGCGACTGTGCTGCCCGTTCCGCCGCTGGGCAGCGCTTTCACCGCTGACGTGGCGGTGCTTGCAGCCGACGAGGTAGAGCCGTATACATTGACCACCGCGCCGTTGACCGTGACCGTGGATGCCGTCGTCGTGCTGCTCCCGGAACTGCCAGAGCCGGTGAACAGCGACGTGATGCTGCTGATTTTGGATGCCAGACCAGTGATCAGGTTGAAGCCGACCACTGCACCAGCCGCCACCACGATTTCTTTGTGTTCTTCGGCCCACTCTGTAATCGCGTCGCCGATGGCGCTCGTGTCGAACCCATCCTTGAAGCCCTGGAGGAACGCGCCGCCAACGGATGTGCCGTCCTCTGCCGCGTCGTCCACGTCGATTCCAAGTAGGGCCAGCAGACCGCTGGTAATGCCGCTGCCGATGCTTTCTCCGATGGAAGAAGCCTTGTCCACGAAGAATTGTTTGCCGGTGCTATCCCACCACTCAGAAAACGGTTCCGCGATCAGCGTGTCCCATGCGATTTTGACCTTCCCGAATAGGTCGGCCCCTTGCCATTCCTCGCTCTCCGTCATTTCCTTGATGGTTTTCGCCAGCTCCTCCGCCTTCTCGATGGCACCGTCGATAGCCTCACTGATAGACGGAATCAGTTCCTCAAATGCGTTCGCCAGCCAGTCGGAGCCGCCCTCCAAGAGTTCCTGCGCGGCGGGGAGCTTTTCTGACAGCATCGAGAAGAAATCACCCACGGCGGGGTAGAGCTTATTTCCGATAACCTCTTTCACGTCGCCCCAGGCGTTTTTGAACTGGGTCACTTTGGCCGCAGGAAGGTCGGCCAGCGTCTCCGCCAGCCCGTCCCAGCTCTCGTTGATGATGTCAGAAATGACCTGCGCAGCCTGCATTTCCTCGGACATATTCCGCCATTCGTCGCCAAGGGCCTCCGTCAGCTGCTCCTCCGTCGCCGTCCCCTCAATGATGGCCTTTTGCGCGTCGGAGAACTCGAAGCCCTTCTTGGTCATAGCGTCATAGCTGCCGGTCATGATTTTGCCGAGGTTGGTCGCGTAATCCACCAGCTCGTCGGTGGTCAGCTCCGCGCCGCCGCTCATGCCAGCGGCATAATTGGCAAGCGTGTCCATCATCGTCTCGATGGCATCCGCGTCCGTGAAGTAGGTCGCCAATTCTGCCGCACCCGCGATATACGTCTCGTTGCCGTATATCGTGGCCTGCTGCAAAGCCGACGCTTTGGCTGTGATGCGGTCATAGATACTTTCTACTTCCTCCGCGTTTTCGGCCATGTTCTGCAAGACGGTTTTCAGCTGCGTCTCCACCGTCGTCTGCGTCTGTGCGGCCTCCAGCGCGTCTGCAACCGTTAAACCGCCCAGAACGGTTGAAACCATCGTGCCGATGGAAAGCACCTTGCCCAGCGTCGATATGATGCCCTTCGCAACGCTCGTGACCTTATCTACCGCGCTCAGTGTGACGCTCCACACCTTCCCGGTGACGTTTTTGACCGACGTACCGATGGTGCTGATTACGCTTGTGACCTTATCAACCGTTTCGATGGCGACCTTCCACTTGGTGCTGTTCATCTTGTCAAGGCGCGACTGCGCCTTTTCCACCACCTTGTCAAAGGCGGACATTTTGCTTTTGGATTGGCTCACGCCGGGGTCGGTGTTGTCTGTCACCGACACCGGGATTTCAATTTTGAAGGTCTCCTTCGCCATCTCGGATTACCTCCCTTCTCGCAATTTCGCTTCTTCCTCTATCCGCAGCCGGGTAGAGGCAAACATAAGCGCTTGTACGCCGGGAGGCTTGGCAAGCACCTCATCGGGTGGGATGCCCTGCCGCTGGAATATCTGGTGCAGCAGCGTGGCCTTGCCCCCGGCCTTTATCAGTTTTTTGCGGTTTCCTCTGTGGAACTGGAATAGCCGCTGATCTCGTCGATCTTGTCGCAGATCATATCTTTCTCTCCGGCTTTCAGGACGCGGTCAATCAGTTCGATGCCGGACAGGACATCGAGCTTCTTCCACGCCGCCTTGTTGTTCCACACCTTTTCCCGATCTTCCTTGACCGTGGC
The DNA here is from genome assembly GCA_021203465.1 of Lachnospiraceae bacterium. Classification (GTDB taxonomy): domain Bacteria; phylum Bacillota; class Clostridia; order Lachnospirales; family Lachnospiraceae; genus Hominiventricola. Next base: position 2,495 of record JAJQBC010000021.1, read on the forward strand.
GGTATAGATCAGGTCGGAGCGATAGGCGATTTTGTCCGTCTCCTCCGGGATGCGGATACCAATCTGCTTGTTGCGGATATACTTGGTGTGTCGCTTGGAGCAGGCGTTATATTCCTCCTCGGACAGAGGCCGGATGCGGAAATTCAGCAGCGTCACGCCATTGCGAACAATGGTGATGGGCTGAATCTCGTCCTCACTGTCGGTATAGCCAGCAGCAGCCAGCAGTCCGCCCAGAATATCGTCCTCATAGCTGCGCACCAGGTTCCGGGTCGCTTCATCCTCCATGTCCAGGGGGCGGGTATCTTCAAACTGTTCCATAGTGTTATCCTCCTAAGAATTTTTGGTAATAAAATAGCCTGGGCGCGGCAAGCGCCCAGGCTTGCGGCATCAAGAGTTGGAGTAGGTAAGGAGCGACTGCAATGCAGGCGGTTCGTTGACCGTAAAACTCCAGCTCCTCTTGATAACGTCGCCCACAGTCAGGTTCTGAAGGTCGATAGTGCCGGTCGGGATGCAGGAACGGTAATTCATGCGCTGTTCGCTGCCGTCGCGTCCCTTCACAAGGCCCTGGAAGTTCCACATCGGGAGCGTACCTTCCGACAAGGCATCCATGAACTCGGAAATGAAAGCGTCGTCCTCGATGATAATCTGGGAGAACGTCAGCGAAACGGTGTAGGACTGCGCGGCCTCGTGGGTCTGCATATCTCCAAGCGGCTGATAGGTGGCGTTGGACACATTGACCTGTGTGGTGAAGCTCTCCACCGTCGCAAGCATTGTGCCTTCATCGTCATACAGCGCACCGTCCTTGCCGGTCAGGACGCTTCTCACGTCCTGTGCGCCTCTGGTATTAAGCATTTAGTTGTCCTCCTTTCTTATTCATCGTCGTCCGTCGCAGCGAAGCGGAAGTGGTAGTTCAGGTAAATCTTCTCCAGGCTGTCGATGTCGTCCACAGCAATGATGAACCAGGCGCTTTCACCCTCTGCCGGGTTGCTCTCGTCCTCGTACATCTCCGTGCCGTCCATCAGCTTGCCCTCGGCGATCATCTTCTTAATGACCGCATTACCCGCCGCAATGACCGCAGCTCTGCCGTCCGTGTCGTTGTTGATTTTGCCGATCAGCACGTCAATGGTGTCGTCGATGCGCTGCATCAGCTCGAAGCGGGTCTTGACGCGCCGGATTTTCTTCCAGCCCTCGTCCTCCTCCGCGCTGGGGGTGATCAGGGTATTCAGGCCCTGCTCAATCCACACCTGGCCGCTGGAATTGGTGTCCAGCACCAGACAGCCGGCTTTCAAGGCCGCGATAATCTGGGTGTTGGTGAGGGTCTGCGACAGCTTGGCATAGCCGCTCACAACATAGTGCGTCACGGACTGATTCGCGGGGACATAGGCAATGATGCCGCCGATACGGGCCGCGTTCTGGTAGCCCTCGATCACATTGCCGCTGGTGTCCACGCCGCCGTTCAGCACATAGATGATTTTGCTGTCGTTGTAGGTGGCCGCAGTCGCCATGCGGGTTGCCACGTTGTTGTCCGTGGAATTGCACTCGCTGATAACCGCCATCGGATAGGAGCCGGTTTCCCAAATCCGGTCGATGAAGGTCTGCACCAGCGCATGAATCGCCACGTCCTCGGTGTCCACGCACAGCACATTCCAGGCGTAAGGCTCCAGCTCGTCCATTGCGTCGGAGTATGCGTCGCTGTCTACGGTGGGATTCTCGCCAGCCGTAAACGCCTGCTGGGTCACAGCCGCCAGAACGCCGGAGCCGTTGTCAACCAGCGTCGCATAGAAGTTTTCGCTGGATTCAAACGCAGCCACCAGCGCCGCAGCCTCGCCGTCCTCCGCGTCCTTCTCAAACTCGACAGTCTCAAAGGTGCTGGTGCCGTCGTAGATGATGCACTGCCGGATGCTGTCGTCGGCCAGACTGTCCCGGATGGACACGGTAAATTCCCGTGCGCCCACATATTTTGCGGTCAGGGTCACAGCCTCCACCGCGTCCACCGCGTCGTCGGTCAGGGTTACGGTGCCGCAGGAGCCGCCATTGCCAACACGGACGAAATACCCGGTGTTGTTCCCGGCTTTCATCATGTAGGTAATCAGGTCTTCGGTCAGGCCGCTGCCGTAAGTGTCCTTGACGCTGGTACTCTGATCAAAGGTCACGACCTCGCACAGCGGCCCCCAGTTTGCCTGGATAACACCGGCGCAGATGCCGTTATTCGCGCCAGCGGTGGAAACGCCGCCAGCGTTTTCATAGCGGTGGTATACGCCAGGGCGAGTTTTGGTTTCGCCCACGCTAAAGGTTCCCATATCACTTTACCTCCCTCTTACGGAATTTGTTCACAATCTCGATGGCCTCGCTCTTGGTCGCGCTGGTCACGCCAGCGACCCGGAACGCGGCCTTTACGATGTCCGGCTTAGAGCCAAACAGCGACGCCGCAACCGCCGCGAACTCGTCCGCCGTATAGGTGGCCTCGGTCTGTGTGGCTTTTGCCGTCTTTGTCGCCGTTGCAGCTGTAGTAGCCGTAGCGGTGGTTTCGGTGGCCTCTGTGGTTTCCGAAACCTCTGTGCTGGTTTTCTTGGTCGCCATAATCAATCCTCCTTATAGGTCAATTCTTTATTCGCCACCCACAGGCTGTGAATGTAGGGCCTGCGGCGCAGCAATCCGAAGCGTACATAGATAAGAAGCTGCCCCTGCGCCAGCGCGTCCATTGCGCTGTCCGCCTTGATGTTGCGGATGAACATAGGGGACTTGTCCAGCATCATGACCTCGCCGCGAAGGGCCAGCGCATCCACCAGGGCGCGCAGCCAGCGGATTTCCTCTCCCGACGCGAATACATGAGCGCCCAAGGTGCCAAGCATCCACGCCACGGTGTTTGTTTCCCGCTCGATCTGCATATCCTGGAGCCGATAGTAAAATACAGGCGCGTCCGCGCTGGGGGTCAGGATAGTGGGTAACTCGCTGCTGCCAATGACCGTCGCGTCCGGGAACAATGTCCGCGTGAACTCGTTCATTGCCAGTATCGGGTCAGGGTCACAGGTGATTTGTCCCGGAAAGGCGTACAGGTCAAAGGACACCGTCGCGCCGGTAATCAGGTTGTTGCCCTTTTCCATGTCAAAGGCATCTGTCGCCGACCATGCCAGGGAATAGGGGAAGCTCTGCTCCGGGGTCAGGAAGATGCCGCGCAGCAGCCCTCGCACAATCGGCTCGATTTCCTCCGGCGCGGCTCCATCCTCAGCGCACCAGATGTTCACCGTCAGTGCGCCGCTGGTGTTTCGTTCCGGGTCTGCCTGATAATCCGCCACGAAGTCCAGCCGGGGGTACTGCTTGCGCTCCCGCCAGCCTGTGGCCGTATCGTCCGGGGCTTTCTGATAGAACACCGCAGGGCTGTCGCCGTAGACCGCCAAGAGTTCAGTCAACGCCTCGCTTTCTGTGAGGCGCTCATAAATCAAGTCCTCAAGCGTCTGCATCGGCATCCTCCTCATCGGAGGCATCCTCGGATTCTTCCGTGGTATTGACAGTTTCCATGTCGGTACTCCACTGAATACTCCAAAGCCCCTCCTCAACCTCCTTGCGCCGGATGGTGAAGAAGTTGGACACGTTCCCGATGTCCGTCAGGTACAGTACCCAGATGGTGTCGTCCGTCACATTCGCCACGAGGCCGTTGTGCGGCTCGTCCCATCTGTGGTACTGCGCCCGGATGAAATCACCGCGCTGGATGGCGCTGCTGTCAAATACAGATGCGGTTTCCTCTGCAATCAACGCCACGGTATCGCCTCCTTTCTCACTTGGTCAAGCTGTTAAAAATACTCTCGATTTTCGGTTGGGCCTTTTCGATGATAGCGTCTCGGTACGGTCGCGCACTCATCTTGCCCGTCCCTTCTTCGAGGTAGTTCGCATACTTTACGTCGGTATAAATTCCCGCCGTATAGCTGCCCTTCTTGCTGTCGCCCTTTGCGATCAGACCCCAGGAGCGGCGCAGGGTGCCGGTGCGCACAGCAGGCGGTTCCCCTGGCGCGGATGCCGTATAGCGGGAGCTGGAGCCGGGTTTCTTGTACCGCTTTCCGCTCCGCGCTCCGCGCAGGACGCTTAACGCCGCGTTTCGGAGTTGGTTGGATGCCCTGACAGCGCAGGACTGGGCTTTTGTCTCGCACTCCGAAACCGTGTCTTTGACACGCTTCTGGAAATCCGCTTCAATTTCACTCCAAGCCGTTGCCATCGTGAGTATCGCTCCTTTCCTCGCAGTAGTACAGCGTCCACAGCCCCAGGTCGCCGGGGTCGTCCAGGCTCTGAATGTAGAACGCCCGATTACGCAGGATAAGCCGGTCTCCGGCCTTGGCGACCGGCTTTCCCTTGTGGCTGATGGTGTGTGTGATAGGATGCTCCGCTTGGCTGTACGCCAGCTTCTCCGTGGTAGACGCGCCGCACAGAATCGCGTGGATGTACCTCGGATTTTCCGTGTCGTAGGCATCCACAGCGCGGCCTCGGCTGTTGACCGCCTCTGTCTTGCGCTCCACGGTGAAGTCCTTCCAGAGGTTTTCAGGCCGGTTGTATCCGTGCTTAAACAAAGCGTCTGCCGCCTCCCTTCAATAGGCTGGTATTGGTGCCGCCTGCATTGGGGTTGTCGTGCATCCCTTCCCGGAAGTAGTGATTCCCGCTGATGGCCTTACGGTTGGCGCTGGGAACGCTGGCGCTTGCCACCTCGTCCTCCAACTCATCATAGAGTTCCTTCCACGCTTCATAGCGTTCTCGGAGGGAGAGGGACAGCGGCCCGACCTTCTCGTCTACCTCATAGGCGAAACGGTGCATGATGCTTTCCACGCACAGCAGCTTGGCCTTTTTCCACTTGGTAGGGTAGGCTTCGAGGATGGCGTTGTACTCCTCATCGGACAGCGCCGAGGTCTGCTCCATCCCTTCAACCATCGTGTCGCCCAGCTCAAACCGCATTCGGTCTTTGCCACGAGTGCCGATGTTTTCGGGGTTGTAGGTGTAGGTGGGACGCGCCATCAGGCATCACCGCCTGTCTCGGCCTCCTCTGTTTCCGTTTCGGTCACTTCGCCGGATTCTTCCTCCTCGGCCTCCTCGCCCGGTTCGGCCTCGCCGCTCTCCACGAGAGCCTGCGCCACAGCCTCGGCCACCGCAGCCACCGCCTTTTTGACGGTGCTGCGGCTGTCGCAGGCGTGGATGATGGCGAGGGTGGTCAAGTTGTCCACCGTTTCGACCTCGGCGGCTGCGCTCTTTGCGTCCATCTGCAAGATGCGAACTGCTTCGCAAATCTCCGCAGGAGCCGCAGGGAGGCCGTCAGCGCCGTTTTCGTTCGAGATAGGCAAGATTACAACCTCCGCCTCAAAGTCGGCGCACGTCTCGTCTGACGCGGCGACAGAGCCGTTATTCTCGATTTCCGAGAGTTCAGAAATAAAAGAAGTGCGCTTCAAGGAACGGACACGGGAGGGAATAATAGCCTCCGCAGGGATAAGTTCGCCTGCGTTATACTTGGTGCCGCTGAGTGTCACCGGTTTCAGTGCGACATATCCGCTCATGGTCTATTCCTCCTTACACGCAGTTGGTCATGTAGCAAGCCAGGTCGTCGCAGGTCTTCTTCATATCACTGGACATGATGCCCTCGATGAACTCGGTGTGGGTAGCCTTCTCGCCCTCAAACTGGTCGAACGCGATGTGCTGGCCGTTGCCGAGCATATCCCAGGTGAAGATATAGCCAGCGGACGGCTCGTCGATGGCGGGGGAGCTGGTGGTGTAGCACAGCAGCGCGCCGGCAGGGTCGCAGATGAAGTCCATCTCCTCCTGGCCGATGCCAGCGGCATTGTAGGTGGACTGGAGAACCAGCACCTCGTCGATGCCGAACAGCTCCGCCAGCACCTTCTCGTTGACGACGGCGGGGTTGGCGGTAGAGCCGGTGTACTTCACGCGCTCCAGGATGTCGCCGTGGTTTTTCAGGGCGTTGAACGCATCCACGCCCAGGCACAGCTTATTGGGAGTGCGGCGACCGGCCAGCTTGATTTCCCGCTTGCGCTCATCGAAGAACGCCACGGGGTCAAAGTTGCCGTCCGTGAACTTCAAAAACTGCTTGCCGGACGGGTCGCTGTCCACGCCGGTATATTCGTTCTCCCATACGCCGCTCTTGAAGAAGCTGTTGGCGAACAGCACGTCCTGGTGCAGAAGCATCTGCTCAGTGGCGAAGCGCACCTTTGCGCGGCGCGGGTCAGCCACGCCGGGGGCGAGGGAGCGGGTGTAATCCAGAGCGCCGATCTGGTCAATACCCACGATCACCTGGTCAACCTGGCACTTGTAGGTGTCGTCGGTCTGACCCATGACGGCAGGCTGCACCTTGCCAAAGGCCGGCTTACGCTGCACGTTGTCACGGGCAAGGTCAGCCTTGGAGAAGGTGTAGTAGTAGCTGCTGCTCTGGCTCACAGGGCAGATGGGAAAAATCTTGGTAGCGACAAAGTCGCTGGGGTCGGCGAAGAACGCCATAGACAGATTGGTAAGATAGTTGTTCGGCTTCCAGCCCTTTGCGATCTGGGACTGGATGCCTGTGTTTGTGGTCTGTCCAAACATAACTCTAATCCCTCCTATTACGCTTTGTAGCCAGACTTGGTAATCTGGACTTTGATGATTTCGTCCGCAGCGGCGGCGGCTTCAAGGGCAATACCCACGATGAAGTTGCCGGAGGCGGCGGTCACGGCCTTGCCGTCTGCGTCGCAAGCCAGCTCCGCACCAGCAGCCACGGCCTCGCCGGTGGCCCAAAGGCCGCTCTCCTTGATTTGCACGGTGACATCATCACCTGCGGCAACATCGGGCATCTCCGCGATAAAGAGGCCCAGCGCGTTTGCGCCAGCGGTGGAAACGAGGACGATATTGCCGTCGTCGTCAAATGCTGCCGCCCGGAATGCCGGGTCGGTCAGCGCAGCGCCAGCCTGCCCGTATACGACGGGGCTGTCATTGATAGAAGTGCCGATATAGCTCATAGTCTAATCCTCCTCTCTTAGCGGTTGCTCTCGTACTCAGCAACCAGTTCCGGGTGCTGCTCACAAGCCTTGTCCACAGCCTGGTTCCAGGTCATGGTGGGCGCGGCTTTCTGGATTTCGCTGGCGTGCTGCTCGATCTGCGTCCAAGCGTCGGCCTTGCCGCCGTGACCACTCTTGCCGACCTCGCCAAACACACCGGATTTCTCCACAGCGTTCAGGCTGGTGTCCAGGATGGCGATCATCTCCTCATAGGAGCCGTTCCCGGCAGCTTTGAGGCTCTTGAAGGTCTTGGCAAGCTCCTCCGGCTTCTTGCCGAGCAGCTCATACTTCTTGGCAACTTCGAGAAGCTCCTGTTCCTCCGCAGCGTCCACGCGCTTGCGCAGTTCCTTCAGCTCTGCGGCCACAGCGAGGTGCAGGCCCTTGTAGATGTCCTCGTCGGCGCTGCCTGCGCCCTCGCCGCCGTTGGCACCTTCCTGGTTGCCCTTGGCAACGCCGTTGTCCTGGGGCTTGGTTTCGCCCTCGCCGCCGTCCTCCGGCACTCCAGCCTTCTTCTCGATGGCCTCCAGCTGTGCCAGCTCCTCAGCGGTCAGCTTGCTTTTGTCGAATTTCATGTCCTTTGTTACTCCTTTCGCAGTAGTTTTGTTCTTCCCGGTGGGTTCTTCATCCTCGCCGGGTTCTTTGCCCTCCTGGTCGCTCACAGCCGGAGTGCCGGATGGCTTTTCTCCCGCGCCGTCGCCGCCGCCGTCCCCCTCGCCCTGTCCGTCGTCCTTCTTGGTATCGTCGTCATTGTCCTTTTCCACGTCGAAACCAAGGGATTTCGCCAGCGCCAGGAAGAAGCGCTTCAACGTGCGCGTTTCCCTCGCCTGCTCGTCGTCAGGCGGGGTGCTTTGGGGCGGTTCGCCCTGCCCCTGCGGTTTTGACTTGAAAAGCAGGATGTCCGCCTGCTTATTGTCGCCCTCCGGGACAAGCGCAACCTTGGTGATTTCGAGCTGCTCTAATCTCTGCACGGTCGTTTCCTCCCTCCGAAAAATAATTTATAACAAAAGGGGCAGCGGCCCTTGTGTTATCTCGTTCAATCCAGCGGTACGCTGGTGGCCGTTCCCTCGATGGAGAACATCGAGTATGTGCCATCCTTGACCTTCTTCCAGACCTCATCGTCCGAAACTTCCAGGCCAATCCACCAGCCCTCCGGCATCACGCCAGCGGGGATGCCAAGCGCCTCCGCTTTTTCTTTGGTGAACACCATGCTCTCCACGACGGTTCCAACGCCGCCGCGCTCGTGGTTGTCGCTGCCCTCGCGGTAGAACTTCACGAATTTGTAGGCGGCTTTCTCGATCTCCGAGATGTCCACGATGTCGCCGGAGTGGTCAACGCACTGTTCGCCCGTCTTGGTCACGCTCATGTAGGCCCAGCCGAACGCAATGCGCTTCTCGTCGTTCTGTTTCTGGATTCGGAAACTCCCGGTAATTGTGCCTTGCTCCATGTCTATCACCCCCTCGCTCAATCGTCCGCTTCTTCATACGCAACCGCGCAGCGGCAGCGCGGATGCGCCGGAGGTACGGTTTTCACCGCGCCGCTCGGCAGATAAAAATCACTCCCCAGGTCGATTGCCACGCCGTCCATAGCGCCGCACGTCGCGCAGACCAGCTCGTCCGCCGCCGTAGACCAGACGGCTTTCATCTTCGGCAGCAGTCCATCGGCCACCGCCTGCTTTACGGCGTTGTCCGCCCCTTTGTTGTAGGCCCACGCCAGTTCGGTTTCCGCGATCATCTGCGCCCGTTCTCGGTGCTGCCGCGCCGCATATCGAATGGATGCCTCCCGCGCTCTCTTGGCGGCGGTTGCGTCCTTCATGTTCGGGTTGTTCTCCAAGAGTTGCGCCTTGATGTTCGCATAGTAGCGGATATTTGCCTGGGCCTGCGGGTTTGTCAGGCCGATGGTTGGCCGGATTGCCCGTGCCAGCTCGTCAACGGTCATATTTCCTTCGGTGGTGTATCGAATCAGGGCGGAAATTGCCTCCTTCCCGTCTGCGGTCATGCGTGTAACCAGCTCCGCACCGTGGCTTTGCACCCAGCTTTCAATCGCCGAGGCCACCGGCGCATAAACATCCGCGCCGGAAAGCAGCGCGGCGGCAACCTCTTTGCTCCCAATAGAGCAGGCGGAGGAAAGCACAGGGGAGAGGCTTTCGTTGAAGAACTTGATATAGTCCTGCTGCCATGCCTGGAAGGTCGCCTCCGACATATAGCCGTTCATGATGGCCTCCCGCAGTTCCTTGTAGGTGATCGCGTCGCCCTGGTCTTTCCAGATGGTCACAAGGATTCTGGCAAGGCGCGGGTTATTGGCATCCAGAAAGCTGTTCAGCCGGTTCAGCGCCGCCCGTCCTCGATTACTCCTGGCCTTGTAAACGATGCGCTTTGGCGGCATGGTCACTCACCAGCCCTTCCGAGGCGTTTTCTGGCGCGTCTGGCTTTTTCCATGTCGTCCTCGTCTTCTTCCTCCTCGGTTTCCTCTGCGGATTCATCGTCGGAGGCTTCGTCCGTTTCTCCGTCCTGCCGTCTCCGGCTCTCCGGGGTGGAGGGAAGTCCTTCAGGAGCCGCGCCCTGCTGGTTTCCGTTTTCATCGGTGCCGCCGTTGGCTGCGGATGTCTCGGCCTGTTCCGGGGCCTCCCATTCGTCGATGCGTTCCGGCATCCCGGCGATCTGCCGCAGATAGTCGTCCAGGCTCTCATCCGGCAGCAGCGCACCGCAGTTCACAGTCTTGTTGATGAAATCACCGACCTTATCCAGGCTCGCGTCCTCCACGTCGCCGTGTTCCAGCGTGGGGTAGTCCGTGATTTTGGAGAAATAGTCGCCGTTGATGTCAATTAAGGCCGGGATAGCCTGGTTGTTGAACACCTCGCAGATGATGTCCAGGTATGCGCCGACAGCCATAGCAAACACCTTGGTCTTATCCGAGGACAGGGCGAAGGAACCAACCGACTGATGGCCCAGAAGGATGAAGTCCGCCAGTACGGTCATGGCAATGCGGCTGTCGTATCGCTCAATGACCGCTGTGGTGTCAAACTGCCGGGAGCCGCCCGTTGACAGCAGTTGCAGCGTCCAGCCGTTGGGGACGGTCAGGCCCTCCATGCTGTCTCTGCGGATGTTCTGCACGATCTTGTCCGCGTTGACGCGAATTGCGACCATGTCCGGGTCGTCCTCGTCCCAGATGTTCAGGCCCTCCGGCGCGGTCAGCACAGGGAAACCGGCCAGGTCGCGTTCAATGCCGATGCCCTCTATTTCCTGGATGCGCCGCTTGAAATACCAGTCGCGGTATGCGTTGCGAAGGACGCTGCGGCCCTCCGGGTTGCCCTTCCTGCTCTTGGTGCGGAATAGCAGCAGTTTTTCAGCCGGTATTGTGATAAGGCCGAAGTCTGGCGGCGGGTTTTGGGTCATGCCGATCACGTTGTCGTTGTCGTCATACTCCCACTGGTAAAGCGTGTCCTGCGCCCGGATGGGGAGCTTCTGCCACCCGATAAGACCGTCTGTGTATTTGCTGCGCAGGCGCGGGTCTTTCTTTTTTCCACAGCGCCTCTTGTACACGATTTCATGTGCCGACCAGCCGTAGGTCAGGAACGACAGGATTTCGGAAATAGTGTCGCTCCATGTGTCCTGCATATCGTCCATGCAGGACTGTACGAACTCTGCCGCTTCTTCGTCCTCTGGGGTGTTCCCTCCGGGCTGCACAGTCCAGTCCGCATGACGGGTCAGCATCTCGATGGAGTACAGCATCGCGCCGATGATGTCGTCGTTGTCCGCCATCTCCTGATAGGCGGCGATTCCTCTGTGGCCCCGTAGCTCGGTTAAAAATTCCTCGTAGAACACGCCGCCATAGCGTTTCTGTCCCAAGCGGCCAATCTCCTTGAAGTTTGGCATTCCGTCTGTCTCCTTTCCGTGGATGGTATAAGCAAAGCGCACCCGTTTCCAGGTGCGCTGTATGGTTTCTGTTCACTTTTTCCACGCTACCATTTTAGCACGGACAGCCCGACGATAAAATGGCCACTTTTTCGCACGGCCTCCGCTGGCGGAGCGCCATATTATTATAGGTTTAAGGTTTAAGG
>JAJQBC010000021.1:13667-35259 GCA_021203465.1 Lachnospiraceae bacterium
GAAACATAGACGCTCATCAACGCGAGGAATGGTCAAGCGATATGCCACATACAAATTCGCACGGCCTCCGCTGGCGGAGCGCCATATTATTATAGGTTTAAGGTTTAAGGTTTAAGGTTTAAGGTTTAAAGCCCGGATTGTACTGTGCAAGTATCGTACTTGCACAGTACTTGTACTGTACTCGGCAAAAATCCGCAAAGCCGTAATTGACCGCGCCCACACAGGAATGGTATAATTGCAACACACAAAGGAGGAGATGGATATGGCGAAACATAGACGCTCATCAACGCGAGGAATGGTCAAGCGATATGCCACATACAAAGCCATTCGAGGGACGGAGAAAGCCGTCAAGGGCGCTGGAAAGGCAGCATGAAGCGCCGCTAAGATTTTTTGGACGGTGTGCGGGGCTTTGTTCCTTGTGTGCCTATTTATTGCCGCCCTGCCTGTGGCTCTGGCGTTTGTCGCGGTGGCTGTTGTCGTGGTAATTATCCTCACAAGGCGGAACGTCAAAAAAGCGGCAGGCGGTTCCGCTGGGCAGGCGGCTGCACCAATAGACAGCCTGCAACGGCAAACCATCCTTCGGGAGATCGAGATTATGAATGACTGTATGGCTCTCGTAAATGAATCCGCCGATTTAACCGTCGTGGCAAGCCGCTACAAGCTGCTGATGGAGAAATTAGACTTCCTCGCCGGGTACAGTCCTGCGGAGCTTGCGGGGTATGGCATTACAACTCCGACGTCGTTCCAGCAGCAGAAGCAGACCATTGAAGCCAACAAAGCAACCGTATTCAACCAGGCGATTGACCGAGCGTATGAAAAAGAGCGCCAGCACATCGACAGCCTCAAAACCGAGCGTGGGAAGGAAAACGCGCTGTCTCGGTTCTATGACAACACAGCGAGAATCATCGGGGAAAGCGGCATACCGAGCGAATGCCTCTCCCATCTGGAATCCGTTTATCAATCGGCGGCAGCGCAAATATAGCACACGGGCAGCGGGTGAAAACCTTGCTGCCCTCTTTCTTTGCCTGTGCTGGAACGAGAAAAGCACCGTACAAGTCTGGTGCAAGTACGGTGCTTTTATGATGCTCATGCTTTCCCTCTCCAATAGCTGTCTCTGGTGAGGGCGGATTTCTTCGGTGGGCCAGTCGTGGCCGGTTTGTCCATCAGATAAAGGATGCCCTGCACCAGTGCGTCGGTGGTGTCCTTGAAGGTGCCTTTTGGAAATATCAGGAGGTCACGAATCAGGTCGTCCACCCATGGATGGGTCTTAGGGTCTGGGAAGTGGATATTCCCTGCTTCAAAGTAGGGGGTGACACTGATTGCACGTTCCTCCTTGCTGCCCTTGGGGTTGAACTCCACCATGCCGGGAATCTCCTTCTTCAGCAAGTCCACGATGGCGGGGCCGTTGGCTTTGTTCTCAACGACCTTTGCTCTGGCCCTGGGCCATTTGCCGGACAGCAGCCGGACGGCAGCCACGCTCTCGGTGAAGGTCATTTTCTCGTTGACCAAGTCCTTGATGTAGATGTCGGAGCCATGCCGCCCCATGACAAAGCCTGCGACCTTTGCGCTGCCCTCGCTCTTGGTGAACGCCATATCCCAGGACTGAATATCCTGGGTGTTTGGGGCCGCGCCGTCGCGGTAGAAGTCCTTCATCCACTCGCGCTTAAAGATAACGCCCTCTGCCGGAGCCGGAACCTGTTGGAACTGGCCTGCGTATTGCAGACTGCCCATGCTCTTTTTTAACCCCGCCAGCACATCATGGTCGAAGCGCTGGGGGTTGAGGATGTCGCCCTCCTCCCGCACCAGCTCCCGCCCGGACTTGGGGAACACAACGACGGTGCGCTGTGGGGCCTCTGCGGGGAGGCACAGGTGGGTGTAGCCTAAATCCTCCGAGAGAATATAGCCGGTCAAGTCCATCTCATGGAGCCGCTGCATGATGATGATAAACGCGCCGGTCTTGGGGTTGTTCAGACGGGTTTGCAGCGTGTTCTTGAAAAAGTCTATGCTGTTCTGCCGCTCCGCCTCACTGTTCGCCATCAGCGGGTTTTGCGGGTCGTCAATGATAATTACATCCGCGCCGTTGCCGGTCAGAGCGCCGCCGACAGATGTCGAATACATCATGCCCTGGTGGTTGTTCTCGAACTCGTTCTGGCGGTTCACGTCCTGTTTCAGGGTGAAGCGATCACCCCAATTCTCCTGATACCAGGGGGAATGGATGATGTCACGGGACAGGACGTTGTGCTTGCGGGAAAGACTGTCGGAATAGGACACCTTGATGAAGCGCCGCTCTGGAGATTTCAGCCACGTCCACACGGGATAGCAGACCGTAGCCTCCAGGCTTTTCATGTGGCGCGGCGGGATGTTGATAATGAGCCGCCGTATCTCCCCGTCGTTGACGGCCTGCAAATGCTCCGCGATCAGGTCAATGTGCCAGTTGTCGATATACTCCGTTCCTGGCTCAATGACCGGCCACGCCTGCCGGATGAACTCCGCCAAGCTGCGCTCCGCCCGTTCCTTCTGAATCGCCGCCCGGAGGCCGTCTGCGTTACTCGTCAGGGCTTGCAGCAAGTTTTCCGATAATCCCTTCAAGCTGCACCAACTCCTCGTCCGACAGGGTGGAGACATCAAACAACGGGGTGACATCCGTCTGTGCGGTCGGCTGTTTCGGCGGCGGGGTAGAGGATAGCACCACAACATTGTCGTCCGCAGAGACACCACGGGCCTGCCGCTCGATTTTCACGCCCACGTCGGCCATGCGGATTGCGTCGGCGGCGCTGATGTCCTCCTCCGGCAGCGATAGGAAACGTGCCGCAGCTCGTTTGACCATAGCAGCGCCCAGCGTGGCATGGTTGCCCTGCATTTTGATGATGTCCCGCTCGTGCTTTTGCTGCTTTGCCAGGGCCATATAAGCGTCGTAAGCCTCGCAGCGTCTTTGCCAGTCGTACCGCTTGCCCTGTTTCTCTATCGTGCCAGTGCTGACACCAAAGTGCTGTGCCACCGCCCGATAGCTCCGGCGCTTTGTTTTATCAATCTCCATTGTCAGGATGGTTTCGCCGGTTTTCTTGTCAGTCTCCCGCAGATAGGGATAGTTCAAGTACCAGGTGAACCGCTCGTATACTTGTGGCTCCTCGTCCGGCAGCATATCCCATTCCCGGAGCGGGGCTTCGTCCTTTGCTTTTCTCTTTGCCATCGTCTAACCTCCTTCCGCAAAATTTTCAGCCCACCTTTTGCCAACCCTTTACCCCCCCCGCCACACATGGCGGTCACGCGCCCTCTGCGCCATCATCTGGGGCCGGTGGGAGGTCTATGGTTTCCACCTCGCCATAGTTGTCTTTGATGCGCTGTGGGTCGCCCTTGTAGAATACGAGGACGTTCTGGTGGCATTTAACCACCTTCCGCAGGCCGTTGAACTGCCGCCGCGCTCGGAGGGGAGCCGTGGCAAGCTGTTCAATCAGGATGATTTGATTATAGAGCCTCGCACCGTTCCGCTCGAATATCCGTATGGTATCGGAAACGAAATCGCGGTAATACCCGTCCGGCCCTCGCACGTCGCCCACGACGAATACAGCAAAGCGGTCACTTTTCAGCTTGCGCAGGGCGATTCCGATGATATTTGCATACACCCGCAGAAAGTCGTCGTATTCCATGGTGGAGATGTCCCGTGGGTCGTCGCTGTACTGTTCCAGGTCGGCATATGGCGGACAGCTAAAGAGAAGGTCGGCGGTGTTGTCCTCCACATATTTGTCCGCGTTCTGGCTGTCGTCGCAGTACCAGGTGGCGGGTGTGCCGATCTCCTGCGCGTTCTGCCGGTTCGCCTCCACCTGTTCAGGCTGCAGTTCTATTCCGGTGTAATCATAGCCCAGATACCCGGCGATAACGCCGCGAACACTGCCACCGGCGAAGCAGTCAAACACCTTTCCGTCCTCCGGGCAGAACCAGCGATAAATAATCTCGCAAAGCACCGGGTCAAAGATACTGGTGCCGTTCAGGTTGGCGTGGGTCTTTTCGGCCAGGTCTTTTAATCCCTGCCCCAGCAGCGCATCATCCCGGCCCACTTCGGAGCGCAGGCCCAGGGCTTTCCACGCCCGTTTCCTGTCCTGCCAGTAGCCTTGCCGGGAATCGAGGATGGAGAAGGGTGGCGCGATAAAATCATCGGCCAGGGAGCCGGAATTGCCCGTGCCGTCGTAGTCAGCCAACCCAGCAAGCCCGTCCTCCTCTGCGGCCAACTTTTCCAGCATCGTCTCCACATCGTCAAAGCCGAAATCCGTCATTTCCACAGGGTAGTCCGCCGCCGCGATTTTCTGTAGCTCCTCCAAGAGCTTCTGGTCGTCCCATTGCGCAGCTTCGCCCGCTTTATTGTCGGCCAGCCGGAAAGCATCGATTTGCTCCGGGGTCAGGTCGTCGGCCATGATGCAGGGGACAGTCTCCATGTGCAGGCGCTTCGCCGCTTTCAGGCGGGTGTGTCCGGCTGCAATGACCATATCGGAGCCAACCACCAGCGGCACCTTAAAGCCAAACTGTTTGATGCTCTCCACCAGCGCGGGGACGGCATCATCGTTCAGGCGCGGGTTGTTCTGGTATGGAATCAATTCATCGACGGGGATGTCGTAAATTCTGGTTTTCTTGCTCAAATACTGCTCTATGTCCATCGGTAAACCTCCGCATATAAAAATAGAAAAACCGTTACCAGTGAAAGGCTAAGCTGGTAGCGGTTTTTCCATCAGAAAAGGAGATGAATACAATGCCCTGCTATTATTGTAACACGTCCTTCCCGCCTTGGAAATGGCGGCTTTTTCGCAAAAAATCCGTGCTAATCCAGCCGTGCGCTGTCGATGCCGAAAATGAGCGCGGACAGGGGTTTGATGGCGTGATTCACGTCCTTGTAGACTGTGCTAACATCCACATTCATCACTTCGGCCACTTGTTGATAGGTGTGCCGCTCCGGGACGATAAAGAGCAGGCGCAGGGTTTCATATCGCCGGATGTCCTCCGGCTTGCCGGATTCCTCGCAGCTTATTTTGTAATAGCGCAGCGTCTCGTCGATATGGGCCAGGACAATGGCCGTCCGTTGCTGGCTCTTTTTGATGCCCTCGACATAGAAGCTGTCGTCCAGCATATCGCTGTCCAGGCTGTCCAGAATATCAATGGCGCTCTCCTTCGGCTTGCGGGTGGCTGCGCTTGCGGGTGCGCCCTCGACGTGCTTTTTGAATAGGCGGTAATTCTTCAGGAGCAGGCGCGTATTCCGCAGCCGTCTGTCCCGTCGGCTGCGCCTCGCGTTTTTCCGCTCCTCTGCCAGATAATCCATTGCAGCGTTCACGCCCACCTCAATGCCGCGCAGCGTGGCGACCTCCAGAATGTGTGTTCCCGCCGCGATATAAGCGTCAGCCGTTTTTCCGGCGCTCTCGTCGCTCCTCACAGAAAATCACGCCCTCTCGCGCAGCCATTTCAGGCATTCAAAACGGCTTTCAAAGTCTTGGGTCGTCACGGTGCCATCTTTGCAGACGATACCGACATACTCCGGCTCATCATAGAGATAGAAAAGCCCTTCCTCGGATTTATTGAGGATGATTTCAGCCGCCTCGTCGCTGGTTACTTCTCTCGGTTCCACTGATTTATCGCCCCTTTCCCTCGGTTTTTGAGAATATTATAGCATACAAATTCAAGCCTTGCAATCAGATATAGCCGTATATAATCACAGAAACGCACGGAGCGCGTATTCTTTTGCGTTCCGTGCGTGTGATCAGAACGGCAGCTCGCCGTCTTCGTCCGTCAGGGGTGTGAAATTGTCCTGGGCGGGTGCGGTGTACTGCTGCTGATAGCCGCCGTCTCCATAGGAGCCGCCGCCATTATTGCCCTGCGGTCTGCTGTCCGCCGCCTGAATCTCTGTGACGTTGAACTCCACAACCTTGTGATTTACGCCGTTTTTGTCCTCGTATTTTCTGGTACGGGCCGCAGCCTCCACGACGACCTTCCGGCCCTTGCCGAAATACCGTGCGATATACTCCGCCGTGCTGCGCCACGCCACAAAATCAATCCAGTCGGTTTCGCCGCGTTCCGCATTTTTGGCCTTGGGCCGCTCGACGGCGAGGGAGAAGGTGCAGACAGAGGTGCCGTTGGATGTGGAGCGCAGCTCCGGGTCTTTTCCAAGTCTGCCTGTGAAGTAGCACTTATTAAAATCACTCATTTTTGTTAGCCTCCTTACTATTTCGGATGGGACACCATCGCGGGGATGTCCTGGTATGCCGTCCTGGGATGTGCTTTGCTCTCGCAAGACCGCAGCGGTAGAGCGTTCCGCGTTTTCCCTGCTCCTCCGTCATGGCGAAGCCGCAAGCCTTACAGTGTGGTATTTCTGGGTCGTCCTCACGCTCCAACTCCGGGGGTAACTGCTGGATAAGGGGAGCGCCCCAAACCGCGTCCATTTCCTTGCTGTTCTTCAGGAAAACCGCCGCCTGGGTGATGGATGCCGCCTCGATGATATTCTCTATCCATTCCCGCTTTGGCGTTATCTTTCCTGGTCGGATGCCCGTCTCAGCGCCCACGATAATCCACTCCGCACCGCCGAAGCTGCCAAGCCCCGCGTCCAGGCTTTCATGCAGCGGCTCAATGGAGAGAAAAATATGGTCTGTGATACGTCCACCAAAGAATTTGTCGCCCTTCTTGGTAACGCTGGTGCCATACCACCAGTTGTCATGTTCCGGCAGCGCCCTCGCGTTCGCCAGGTCGGTGTATCGCTGCGGGTTTTTGGTCAGGAACAGGTAATTGTGCCAGGGGGCTGCTTCGCAGGCATCGAAAACACGCTTTATCCACTCATCCGGCACCCACGCACCGAATAGATCAGCCATGGAGCAGACAAAAATCGTGGTCGGCTTTTTTCGCTGCGCTGGCATACACAGCCGGTATTCGTGCAGCGTCGGCTCAAAGCCAACGGGGAAAGGGACGACCCTGCCTTTTGCGTTCCTGAATGGCTGCGGCAGGACATAGCAGACGTTTTCGCTCGGCACATCCCCAAGGTATTGCTTCATCTGGCCCGTCCCTTTGTTCAGGCGGATGTCCCCACTGAAACGTCGGGCCTGCTTTCGGGCATAGCAGTATTCGCAGTTGTGGCGGCATCCCGTTATGGGATTCCACGACATTTCTGTCCACTGGATTTTGCTTTTATTCATCATAGCCTTTCCTCCAATTGCTCATGGCAGCAGATACAGCCAGAGCAGTTTGATTAGTGCGAACGGCGCAACCACCGCCACGATTCCCCATGCAATTATGCCGATAATGATAATCGACGCGGCAAGAATACTCGGTATCTCCTTGATGTACTTCATATGGTTTCCTCCTTCGTCCATACAAACGGCTCCCAGCAGCTCCCGTCCTTCTTCCAGGCGGGACAGTCCTCATTCTCGCTCCAATCGCAGCATGGGCCGTTATGGATGCAGTCGCAGCACATTCCCTCGACCGGCTTTGCGTTCGGCTACTTCGTGACCTCGCTGGTGACATCTCTGCCGCAGGCGGGGCAGAAGCGGTAAACCTCCGCGCTGTTCAGCACGTCGCAGACCCAAAAGGAACAGAACGGGCATTCCAGAACAGGGACATTTGTATAGCCGAATCTGTTGATCGGCACTTTCTTAACCCAGGCCATTGTCTGCCTCCTTCCATACCGGGCAGCTATTCCCCGGCGCTGTAAATTCCCCGCGCTCTGGGCTTTCCCCATTGCAGCAGGCCCACGTCCAATCGTCGTGCCAGTGACAATTCCCACATACTCGCTTGGCCTTTGCCTCACAGCGTGGACATATCATCCGGCCCTCTGGGACGTACTCCCCACAGCATACGCAAATATCGTCCATCATTGTCCGTTTTCTTTCTCCTCCTTTTCCAGAGCATCCAGGTCAAATCCCGCCTCCGCCAGTTTCTGCTTGGTGAGCCAGGGCATATCGCTGTCGGATGCTTCATATCAGTCTCGCAGTTTGGCGCACTCGGCACTATACTGGTCGCAGAACCGTTTCAGCCGTACCGGGCCGAACCCAAAGACTTCATGCAGGACATACAGGATCACCGACAACTCATCGTTCAAGAACCGCTCGTGCGCCTTGACAAGCTGGTTATTGATTTCATTGTGCATGGCCTGCTGAACCTTGTCCTTCTTAATTTCAGCGGACACAATGCTCTTGGCAACTGTCGTCACCACTTCGCGCTGTTTCCTGTTTCTCGCTCCCTTGCCCATCCTCAATCACCTGTGCTGCCATAGCCGCCACGGTCAGGGTTGCCCAGGCGTTTTACAGGTACAAACTCGACCGGCTCCGCGCACTTCACAAGCCGAAACTGTGCAATGCGCGTCCCTTTCGGGATAAGCGTATCTTCCCGCAGGCAGATGGCGGGGTAGCCCCAGACATCGTTATCGCCGCAGTAATCGCCCTCGATCACACCCATGCTGTTTGCCAGGATGATGCCCCATTTCTTGTATGTCGAGGGGCGCGGGACGATATGCGCGTAATATCCCTTCGGCAGCTCGATGGACACGCCCAGGGAAATGATTTTGAAGTCGAAGCGCTTCATAAATACGCTCTCGGCGGTCGCCAGGTCAATCCATTCGCCGTGGGTTTCTGGGACGGCGTTTCCGTGCGTGTTGATTCTTACCTTCATGCGGTTGCGGCTCCTTTCTCTCTCTTGCCTGGTCGGTAAACCTTCCCGTCGAGGTAGGTCTTATAACCGGCCTTGTTCATGCTGCGGATGGTGGCATCGTCATAGATGCACCGCTCATCCTTCGTCTGCATCATCTTCTGGCCGTCGCTGGCCCTGATCACCTGAAACAGCATCTTCTTTTCCGACCTCCAAAATGGTTTTGCACGTATTCGTCAGGGTGCTGATAGCAACTGCTCTGGCGCTGTTTGCCTCCGCGTTTCTTTCGCCCTGAATATCGTTACAGATTTCAATGATGCTGCCGAAAATCGCATCGACGACATCATATTGTTTGACTTCAAATTCTCCGATTGTCATTACACATAAACCTCCAAAACGCACGGGTCGTCTTCCGGCCTCCTGCCGAGAAGAAGCATATTTTTCGGGACTGTCTCCCGTATCTTTTCGAGCGATTCCGCCACGGCGACATATCGCGTGGGCCTGTCCAAGTCCCAGAGCCGCGCCACATATTTGTCCGGGTAGTCGTCCGGGCCGTGGTAGATCGTAATAAGCGGGAGTGAGGTCATTTTTCGGGTCAGGGCTTCGGAAAACTCCTGCACCGTGATGTCCGCTTCTTTCATAGCACCATCCTCCAATCCATCTTGTCGATGATTCTCAGGTACGGCAGGAACAGCCGCGTTTCCGGCTTGACTTCCCATTCTGGGAGCATCTGTTCCGGCGTTACGCTTGCGGCCCCTGGCGTGTCCCAAAACATCCCGTGACTTCCCACGGAAACGCTCACGCCGCGTTTTCGGCCAGATAACCAGACATCCCTTGCGGCTTTCCAGAAAGGCCACGGAACAGCGTAGAAGCGCCGGAGGCCAAAACTGACGACCACCAGGCCGACAGCGCCAGGAGCCATGCAGAAGTCGTCCATGTATGCCGCCTGGTGCGGCTCCACGCGGTCAAACTGGATGCGTCCCTGCTCTGTGTGCTTGGCCTCCACCGCTACCGGGTTTCCCCGGTAGCGGCCCAAGTAGTCCACGCAGCTTTTATGTTCGACCTTGCAGCCCACGATTTTTCCCCGCGCATCTCGGAGGGGGAGGAATTCAGTCGGCACTTTATGGACGCAGGCAAGGCCGTTTTTCTGATACATACTGTTCGTCATGTTCAGCAGCGTCTCAAAATCCCTGCCCCGGTTGGCCTGGGAGCGCATCACGGCTCACCTCCGATCACGCCCGCCTCCTGCGCTGCGATTGCCGCCTTGCGGAGCCGGTAAATGGTGCCGCCGCCGATTCCGTTTCCACTGCCCTTTTGTTCATCCAGCCAGTCAATAAACCGCGTGACCGTTTCCGCCTCATCCTTCTTGTACTTGGCTTCGCACTCCGCCAGCTTCAGGCCGTCGTCCATACCGCGTGTGTGCTGCGCGTCCATGTACTCACAAAGCTGCTGGTCGGTCATTTTGCGGAGCCGGACGGCGCGATCATGGGTGGCCCGTTCATCCTCGGTCATGCGGCAATTCTTTCTGCTCATGGGTTGTTTATCCCTCCTTCGTCACAGCGAGTTGATATATACGATAATCGCCTTTGTCCAGGGGAGCGCCTCATACAGAGGCCGGCATTCCTCCTCACTTTCAGGGAGCTTTTCATATTCCTCATACGGAAGGCACCGTTCCAGCGCATCGAATACATCATCGTCGCTTTTGAAAAGATAGTATTCGCTCTTATTCGGAAGAAGAAACTCGTCAACCCTCGCTTCGCCCCACTCCCCAAGCCAGTACCCGCCATCGTCCGCTGGGATTTCTCCGTCCACGAACGGCAGGATAGGCAGCTCTGGATTTTCACGGATAAGCCTCATTAGCTCCGCTGTGTTTTCCTGCTGGGTCATGCCTCGCCGCCTCCATTCATGCCCGTCCCGCAGTTGGGGCAGAAATGATAGCAGGCCGCAAACGCCTTGAAGCCGCTGTCGCTGGTGTCAAAATATCCTCCGCAGACTGGGCATTCCGCGCCGCCGTCGTCACCGCCAATAGGAATCCATTCATGCGCTTCTTGGCGTTCCCCAATGTGGAGCGTCCCGTTGATGGGCCTCCAGAGGTGAAAGCAGTTGTTGACCAGGTTGACATACTCGCTTTTCTTCGGGAAAAACTGAATGCAGCTTTCCTCTTGGTAGAAGAACATATCCTTGATTTCGCACATCTCGTCCCGGGAGGGGTAGATGTTTTCGCGCTCATGGGAGATGCTGATATGCTCCACCAGGGAGCCGTCTCGCATCCTGTCCAGGCTGGCAAGCACGCGGAAAGCCCTGCGTTTGGTCTGTACCTTAAAGGCTCCATGGGTGGGGCTGGGGTTCTTCCTGTCGTTCCACGGGTGGCCCTCAATGCGGCCACGAATGCGGCTGTCGTTCAGTTCATTCAGATTTTTCATTCGTCGTTCTCCCTTTTACAGCTCAATCTTTCTGTTCTCGGACTTCTTATAGACATCCAGATAGATTTCGTTCTTGTCGCCGTTGTAGGTGACTTCGTAATACATACCGTCGTACAGCGTGGTGGAGAGTAACGCCTTGAAATTCTGGAGGGTTTTGCAGTACCAGACCACAAAGACCTTATACCCCACAGGCTCATCGGATTTATCCAGATGCTCGTCGGTATACTCTGCGACCGCATCAATGGCCTTGCTCAAAAATTCGCTGTCAGTTCTGATTTTCATATTGAAATCCTCCTATTCCATGCTCGTGAAATGATTCTTTTTGCCTCCCTCGCCGGGTCTTTGACATATGCGGGTACAACGTAGATAAATTGGATGGTTGCACCGCAGCCGGGGCGGGAGCAATACACCGCACACTTAAAATCGCGGCCTGAGTAGTAGCCCTCAGATTCTCCGGCAGGCTGTACCAGCCGTTTTGCCGGTGCGCCGCAGAAGGGGCAAGGCTTTAATTTCGCCATTGTCAGTCCTCGTCGCAGATATGGATGCCGATCTCACTTTCCAGCCAGTCGAGGCCCTTTCGGGTCAACCAGTAATTCGCGGTAGGCTCCATATTCTTGTGGGTATGCGGTTTTCCCATTTCCGCATATCCGGCCTCGCAGAGCATGGGCCAGGGGTATTCTCCGACATAGGTGTTGAAGTAGTTCCTGTATGGCTTATAAAATGCTCTCCCGTGACGGTGGTAAACCCTCGCGTCGGCTCTATCAAGGCCGATGGTGTGCAGGACGATTTGCCGCATGGTGCAGTAGGTGTAAACCTTCCCATCTTCTGCGGTTCTTTCCTCGTACATCTTGGGCGGCAAGTGAATATCAGGTGTTTGCATTGTTTCGTCTCCTTTCTCCCGCCCATAAGGGCGGGAAGATTATACGGATTTGCGGATTGCGAAGCCGAGGACGACACCATGCCGGTTGTTCGCGTTGCTGTAGTAGTACGGGCCGCCGCTGGTGCTCACAAAGTAGAAGTAGTACGTGTAGCTGATAAGCGCCGAACGCTCCCGCCAGCCGCAGACGGCTCCAGAGCCGTCTCGGACAATGCGGTTCCCTGGCACAGCGTAATACGGGAACTGCTTGTCCACGCCGTTCTCCTGCTCCTCCCAGGGCCATTCGCCGGATACTTCCATCACGGATGGCACCCATAGCTTATCCGTGCAGGAGGTACGGGTGCCGTCGCTCTGCGTCTCCACGATGGTCACAGGCGCGATCACTTTCTGCAAATCCTCCGGCATCAGCGCCAGGGCCTCGCCATTGGCGAACTTCCGCAAATCGCTGGCTCCCCAGCCGCCTTTGTTGGTGTCCTTCTTGTTCATGGGACGGCGGCACAGGCTCTCTGCAAAGGTGAAAATCACCTCGTCCTGCTGGTAGTGGTTGACCGCTGCCACGGCGAAGGGGAACTTCCGCCCGTCCGCCAGGGTGTCGGTGATGATGTCGCCGGGGGTGTAAAAGCTGGCGTTCCCGTAATTGATGTTGTCCTGGACATCCGCCCAGGTGGTGTCGATGCTGGTTTTCGTTGTAAGAATAGCCATTGTATTTCCTCCTAAAAATTATTATCTGGTTCGGTAGCTGTCCCAGTACATTTCCAGGCCAGCGCACATTTCGCGGAGCCGGTCAAGGGTTTTCTCTGCGTTCCGAGTATCTCCCAGCCGCCCGTTATAACTCGGTGTCATGCGCTGCACCAGCTCGTCGCCGGTGTAGTTGGTGGTGACGATGGTCGGCATATAAGCCTCATACCGGGCATTGATGATGCTGTAAATATGGGTGGAACTCCATTCTGTGGCCTGCTCGGAGCCGATGTCGTCAATGATAAGCAGGGGGATTTCCTCATACAGCCGCATGATTTCTGCCTCTGCGTCGCCCTCTCGGACGCTGAAACTGCTCTTGATTTTCGCCAGAAGGTCAATCATGGTCATGCAGATCACCGGCGTTCCGGCCTGTATCAGTTGGTTGGCAATCGCGGCCACAAGGTGGGTCTTGCCCGTGCCATAACTGCCGGTCAGGAAAAGGCCGTTCCGCTCCTTTTGCGGCGGTATGGCGTTCCCTCTGGCATCCTTGGCCGGGAGCATCACCGCAAAGCTGTCCGCGTATCGCTTGCACTTCTGGTAAGCCTTGCGGTTCAGGTCGTTCACCTCGAACCGGGCAAAGGTACGGTTGGCAAAGCGCCCACGCATCCCGCTGTCCTTCAGGAGCTTTGCGACGCGCTTCTGCATCCGCTCCGATTCTATGCGGCGCTGTTCCTCGGCTTTTGCCGCCGCCTCCTGTTCTTCCAGGCCGCGCCAATATTGCTGCGCGTCAGGGCATTTGCACTTCTCCGGCTCCGGGAGCCACATAACGATTCTATGGCTCCCTGGAGTGAAGTCCCTGATTCCATAGTGGTACAGGGTTTTTCCGCAGAAGGGGCAGCTCTTTGGTTCTGGTGGGTCACGGTGCATCCCCCAGCCCTCGGCGATTGCAATGTCGCTCCTGACGCGGGTGTCTGAGGCGGTTTCCTTCTGTGCGGCCTCAATCTGGCTTGAAACCGTCTGGCGTTCCCGTGCCTTGTCTGCCCTGGTTTGGTTCCCTCCTCGGAGGGCCGTTTCCAGAATACTGCCCATCTGTTCCATAGCTTTGTACCTCCCTGTAATCGTCCGTCCAGCAGCCGCCGTTCAGCCATGATGCAGGGTATGGGATGTAACGCCCGTTTTCGTTGGCCCACTCCTGCGAGTGTTTGGCGCGGTCAAGCCCTTGCATAATCTGTTGGAACAGGCTTTCAGACGGTCGAATTTTCTTCCATGCCCGTTTTGCGTCCTGTACCTTCTTTCGATGCCCGTTGGGGTATGCGGCCCAAAACAGGTCGAAGCGTTCCTCCTGGACATTCCGTTTCCGAGCCTCCCCGTCGCCGTTCTCCGGCGCTTCTGGCGGTTCATCGTCGTCCGGCATCGGGGCCTGCCCCTCGGTCGTTAGGTCGGTTTCCGCGTAGGAGCCGGGGTCAGCACCAGGGGGCGGTGGGATTTCGCTGTTTTTTTCCTTCATGGGCGGGTTTTGGTGTTTCGTGAAGTTCGTCACCTGTATGTACCGCACATCTTCAACCTCATATCGGATGATGAAATCATTGTCGTGGAGTTGCTGGAGCATTTCGTCTGTTTCCTCTGTGGTCACATCGTCATAGCCCAGCAGAGTTTTTTTAATACGTCGCGGCCTGTCCTCCAGTCTGCCGTCACGGTCTGCAATGCACCACAGGCCGATAAAAAGCAGGCGGGTCAAGGGTGGGAGATTTCCCAACACGTCGTTGTCGAAAAACGCCGGTTTGATATTCCGCGTTCTCGCCATGTTTTATCACTCCTTTCCGCGCTGTCAGCATATATAGACCTCCGCGCCGGTCAGCCGCTGCACAACCTCTCGCGTTTCTGCCTCGTTCCCGTGGTCGTCGCTCATGTGGCAGATATAGACTTGCTGGAGCTTGCTGGTGTCATTGGCCCGTAGGAAGTCCAGGAAATTATCCAGGCTCATGTGGCTTGAAAACAGCCGCTTGGCCCGTGCTGCCGGGGTTTCTCCGCTGTCCACCTTTTCCCACATCGTATCGCGGTCATAATTCACCTCCCCGATGATGTGGGTCACGCCGAAGAAACGATAGCGGACAAAGAATGTATCGGTGAAGTATAGCAGTTTCTCGCCGGTCTTTCCTCGGAGGAGATACCCGACCGGCTCCGGGGTGTCATGCTCTACCCGGAACGGCACCACCAGAAAGCTGCCGATATGCAGGGTTTCATAGGTTCGCGGCTCCGGCCCTTTGCTGGGGAGTTCGTGGAGCCGGTGGTGCGGCGGGAGGCCGAGGGCCGCGATTTCCTGTGCCGGCATATACACCTTCACACTGGCGGCGAGTAGGTCTTTCACGGCCTTGCTGTGATCTCCATGGTAATGCGTCACGAGGCACCCGGAAATGCTCGTCAGCCGGAAGTCGCAGCCAGCCCGTATACGCTTGATAGGGATTCCCGCGTCCAGCAGGATAGGGCTTTCGCCGTCTGATACCAGATAGCAGTTCCCCGTGCTGCCGGACGCAAGAACTTTGATTTCCATTAGAAATCAGGCTGTCCGGGGATTTCACTGGTGTATCCGGGTTCCAGTATCTCTCCCGTCGCTTCATCGACGGGAACGGGTTCATTTGCATCTGCATACTGCACGTCGATAATAGCTCCTTGGTTGGCGTTTGCTTCGACCTCGGCCTGGGCCGCGATCTCGGCGCTCTGAATTTCGGCTTTCTCCGCCTCCTGCATCTCCGTGGACATGGGGCCGTATTTGAGGATTTGCCGCAGGACGGTCTTTTTCGCCATAGCGTCAAATTCCGTCTGCCAGGGGCCGTCCTTGTATGCCTTGCTGTACTTCCTGGCATACGTCTGGATTTCCTCCACAGTCATGTAAAGGGTTTTCTCGAAGCCGTTGATAAGCTGGAAATAGGCGAAGTAGCCGATTGCCTTTTCACTGGTCTTGGAACCGGCAATCTCAATCTGCCCGGTTAGACGATTAAACTTGATTTCTTCGCCCTCATAGATACAGTCGGCATTCAGAATCTTGTACTGGCCAGAGCGAAGGGCAAGCTGGATATAGCCCTTATATCCGATGATGAAGGTCGGGGTGCTGCCATAGGGGACGACATAGGTAAAACCAAGCCCCTTGACAATGGGGAGGTTCAGGCTTGCCGCTTTCAGGCACTCCATGAGTACCTTCTGCGGGTCGCAGTTCTGGAGGGCCGTGTCGCCCTCGTATAAGTCCAGCATGGAGGCCATAAACTGCCCCGCTTTGTCCTTGTCGCCAAGGGTGGTCGTCAGCCGTTTCACCATGGCCTGGGTGTTGATTAGGCCCTTGAATCCCGCCACCTTCTGATCTCTGACAGACATTGCTTTGCCCTGCTGGGGCTGTTGCTGTTGATACGCCATTGTTATTCATCCTCGCTTTCAAGATTTTCAAATAGGGTTATCTGGTTGGGGCCTGGAATTTTCGCCAGTTCCTCCTCACGGGTTTTCATTCGGCAGACATGGCCGTACCCGTCTTTCAGCGCCTCGGCGCTGGTGAGGAGGCCACCGCACCGTTTACATCGTCTGGCCTTTACGGTGAAAATCTCGCTTAAATCATCCGCCACTCACTCCACCACCTCCAGCCTTAGAGTTTTATCCTGTTCGCTGACCACAAGCCGGATGGTTTGCAGGCCGGTTTGAATCAGGTGGGTCACGCTCTCGGCATTGTCAACGAATACCGGCATATGCACGTCCCAGTGTGCCGCGAGTGTAGAGATAATCTCCAACCCCGCATTGATTCGTGCTGCATTGTTGGCATAGGCGTATGGAATCATCCTGCCGTCCTCCGCAGGCACCAGCACTTCGCAGCCCTCTTTCACGCCGCCGTTGAGCTGGTCGGTGAAAAGCTGGAATCGGACGCGCTGAAACTTCCCGTTGATGCGGCTGTCCAGCATGGAGACTTTAGCCTTGGTGAATACGTCGCAGAGGTAAAGGCCCTTCTCGGTTTCGTCGTACTCCGACGCGAGACGCTTTTCCTGCGCCTCCAATTCCTCAATTCGGCTGCGCTGATACCGGGCAACCTGGAACTGTGCGCTCCTTTCGTTGGCGGCGGAAAGGGCCTCGTTCGCAGCCTTGATGCGCTCATCCACGGTGGCGACGGCTCCCTCCACGCATTTGCTTTCGTCAGCCAGCTTGCCGGTCAGCTCCGCGATCTGCTGGGAAAGGGCCAGATATTCGTCTGTCGCCTCAAACGGGGTGGAGGGCTGGCATTGGGCGAGATACTGCGCGGCAAGCGCCTCCTGCTCTTTTTCGGCTGCGGCCTCCTGCTCAATTAGGGCCTCCAGGCGCTTGATTTCCTGCTCTGCCTCGTCCACCATGGACTTGTTGGCCTCGGTCTTTCCGCGCTGGTTGACCGCCTCCAGGCGGCGGGAACGGCTCAGATTGAAGTCGGAGCGCATCTGCTCCACCTTCTCGGCGGGGAGACGCTGGCCGCAGGTCGGGCAGACCTCACTTGATGGCTCCCAGCGCTCGGCGGCAATCGCCTGGTATTCCGCCAGCATGGTTTCCCGTTTCCGCGCCAGCTCGTCCCGCTTGGCCCTGGCCCTCCGAAGGTCTGTTTCCGCGTCCTCCCTTGCCCTGCGGTGGGTGCTGGCGGCGGTTTTCGCTTCGAGCGCCTTTGTATTCGTCTCCGCGTTCCGGCTGCTCTGAGCCTCGAAGTGCTTCGCCTTTTTCTCTGCAATCTCCACGCGGAGCGCCGCGATCTGCTTCTGCACCTCTGCCGAAGCGGTGGAGCCGGTGGCGGCTGTTGCCCGTTCTGCGGTCAACTCTGCGATCAGCTTCTGCGCTGCCTGAATCTCCTGCTCAATGCCGGCCTCATCGTAGCCGGTCAGGTCTGGAATGGCTTTCTGGGCCTCGTCAATGCGCTCCGGGATGCCCTCCAACTGCCTGTTGATGTCCTTCCGCTTGGCGGCGGCGATTTTGCGGTATTCCTCGATGGTGTAGTATCGTTCTGCCGTCCCAGGCATGAGGAGGAAATCAGGCAGTTCTTTCAGCTCCGGCGTGGCGCGGATAACGTCGTCGTCGGTGATGTCGCCGCAAACCTCCAGCAGAATCTTCCGGCGCATATCCCAGGGCATCTGCTCCGGGAAGTAGTCCGGCATGGTCAGCATCTTCGGCTTTTCCGTATCGCCGCCGCAGAGGTTCAGGATGGTGCTGGTGTACTCCTTTTCCTTCACGGGTACGCCGTCCAAGAAATAATCGGTGGTGTGGCCGTCAAATTCTTCGTGGGCCGCGCCGCGCTTCTTCTTGTAGACCTCGTGGTAAACCTTCTGCAAGGTCATGACCCGTCCGGATTCTGTGCGGAAGGTGCCGGTCACGCCGTGGTTCAGGTGGTGAACGTCGCCGCCTGCGTCCCGCGTCTTGGGGGTGAAGCTCTTGGCCGACGTACTGGCCTTGTCGAACAGGAGCCAGGTCAAGGCATTGTAGACGGTGGTCTTTCCTGTGGCGTTGTCGCCGTAGATGCTGCCGCAGCAGCCGTCCGGGAAGTCCAGGGTCAGGCTCCGCAGGCCCTGGAAGTTTTCAAGTTTAAGCCGTAGCAAAATCATTCTGTTGTCTCCTTTCATCGTTGTACAGGGCAAGGGTTATGCGGCTCATGGTACGCTCTCGCAGCTGCTCCACCACGAGCTGGCCGAGGTAGTAGGGTTTCAGGCGTTCCCCGTCCAGGTCGCCGAAGCTCTCAATAATGCGCTTCAGCTTGGATTGGGCGGCGGGGTAAGCGTCTCGCCATTCGCTGTCCGTCAGTTCACGTCCGAGCCATCCGCTGGCTGCGTCCCTGGCATCATCTTCTCTTTGCATGGTTTTTCATCTCCTTCGCAAACACATTTGCACCGGCTTGGGTGGTTCAAGCATCGGTTTTTACATCTATAGCGGCACTCGGCGCAGCAGATATTCTTGCGTCGCCTGTCGCAGTAGAAAATTCTGCATCGGGTTATCTCTGCCTTTCTCATTTCTCCCTCCTATGATGTGTAGGGGGTCGGCAGGCTCCAATCCCACTTTGTTCCGCCTATGTAGGCATCCCGAAAATGATTTCTGGAGCCGTCGCCTGAGAAGTAGGTGTACTCCTTCGGCAGAACCCTTCCGGCATCTTCGCCGGTTTTCTTTTCCGTCTCCCATCGGGCCAGAACATCCTCGGCCAGCGCAAGGAGCGCGGAATCAATCGGAGCCGTGCTGCTGTACCCGCCGAATTGATAGGCTTGCAGCACCACGCCGCTGATGGTGTCCGGGAACTCGTCAGAATCAACCCGGTTCAGAACGCACCAGACGACCGCCGCCCGTTCCGTTTCGCTGGCAACGCCTCTTGCTTCGCCGTAGAGCAGCCGCGCCAGCATTTCGGCATCCGCCGTTGTGTAGATGTGGCTTTCCTCTGTGGCCGTCTCTGCTTCAAGGTTCGCAATCGGCAATACGAAGGTTTCTTCCGTCACAATGCTTTCGCTCATGGTTTCTCCCTCTCCACCCGTCAGCGTGGCAGAAGGTTGTCCGTGCCAAAGCGCCAGGAAGGTGATCAGCGCACCGGCCAAAACTCCGGCAACGAATACCGTCAGCGGGGAAGCCCGTAGATGGCGGCGCATCTTAGTAGCAGCACCTCTCGATGAAGTATTTCCGGCTGACCCGACCCGCGACGGTGATTTTGCCCTGTTGTTCGAGTTCCTTGTTGAGCTGTCGCATAATCTGGTAGGCTTTGCTGGTGCCGCAGCCGAGCATGGCTGTAACATCTTCAACGCGCATGAATTTCTGCTCGTCTGGTACGTTCTTGATGGCGTTTGTATTCATCCTTTCATCTCCTTATTTTCGAGAGCATTTATTTATTATTGTTTTCCGAGAATTGAGAGGCAAAAAAATCTGCCGGTGTTATCCCGAAGCCGTTGACGCATATATCCACCAATTCGTCTGCTGTCAGGCGGATGGTCCCTGTTTCCAGGGCACTGATACGCTGCGCACGTTTCCCGGTCTTTCTGCTGATGTGCGCCATAGTAATTCCTCGATCTTCTCGGTACTCGCGCAGCATCTGGTTGCATGGTTTCATTCGCTTGCCCTCCTTTCGTGGGTATGTCTATATTATACGCCTCGATTTCCGAAAAGTCAATATATTTTTCCGCAATTTTGAGAGTTTTATTCTCGGAATACGGGATATGTGCTATAATTATCTCGATAAAGCCGAAAGGAGAGAAAAACCATGTCAACATTTGGTGAAAGGCTAAAGCAAGCGCGGGAACGCATGGGGTGGAGCCAGAAAGAGGCCAGCGCCCGTCTGCACATTACCGACAAATCTCTGTCGAGATATGAAACAGACACTACATTCCCCAACTATGAAACGCTGTCCTCGTTCGTTACCGTCTACGATGTGTCCTCCGATTTCCTGCTGGGGCTGTCTCCTGTGTTGGGCCATGCCCCAAAGAATGCAGCGCCGGAGACACCGACGCCGCCCAGCGTCCACGACAAGATTGAAGATTTGTCGCCGGAAGACCGCAAAAAGGCAGAGGAGTACATTGATATGCTCCGAACGCTGTCAGAAGTGAAAAATGGATCTCCGGCAATCGACCTTCCCAAAGAGAGCCTGATACGGGAGCTTCGCCGGTTTTGGATTTTCTGGTGAGGCCATATGTCTATATGGAATATAGTTTGAGGGTTAAGGGTTAAGGTTAATGTTTGAGGCCCGGATTGTACTGGGATTGTACTGGGCGAGTACAGGGCAAGTGCAGGGCTTGCAGCGGAATACAAAAAACGCTGCCGAAAAGCAGCGCCGCAAGGGAGGTGGTAATATTGCCTGCTTATAAGAACCAGGAGCGCGGCACCTGGTATGTCTCATTTCATTACACAGACTGGGACGGGAAGAACAGGCGGAAGAAGAAGGAGGGCTTCAAGACCCGGCGCGAGGCCCTGGAGTTTGAAAACGAGTTCAAGAGGAAACAGGGAGGCGGGACGGATATGTCCTTCGGCTCTCTGGTTGAGCTGTATATGGAGGACTGCAAAACGCGGCTGCGGGAATCCACCGTCGCCAACAAGCAGTGGCTGTTCGATTCCAAAGTCCTGCCGACGTTTAAGGACATCCCCGTCCGAGACATCACACCGGCCATGATTCGCCGCTGGCAAAACAATCTGATGAATGACCCGGAGGGGTATTCGCAGACGTACCTAAAGACCATCAACAACCAGCTTTCTGCCTGCTTCAATTTTGCCGTCCGCTTCTATGGGCTGGCGAAAAATCCAGTCGTCCAGTGCGGCCCGTTCGGGAAAGGCAGAGCGGAGGAAATGCAGTTCTGGACGCGGGATGAATTTTACCAGTTCATCGAGGCGGTAGATAAACCAGCGGCACGGCTGGCCTTTGAGATACTGTTTTGGTCTGGCATCCGCTCCGGGGAACTGTTGGCGCTCACCCTGGATGATGTCGATTTTGCGAAGTCGTCTATCCGCATCAGCAAAACGGTTGCCAGCGTCAACGGCAAGACGGTCATATCGCCGCCCAAAACGCCGAAGGGAAACCGAACCGTTGTTATCCCGCGATTCATACTGGCGCTGATCAGGGGCTATGCAGACCGGCTTGTGGACTATGAGCCGCACGAGCAGCTATTCTATTTCACGAAGCATTTTTTGAGATACGAGATGGACAAGGGCTGCGAGAAGTCGGGTGTGAAGCGCATCCGCGTTCACGACCTCCGGCACTCCCACGCTTCGATGTTGATTGAGATGGGGTATTCTCCGTTGCTGATCTCCGAGCGCCTGGGCCACGAGAATATCCAGACGACCTTGCAGACACACTCCCATCTGTACCCGGATAAGCAGCAGGAAGTCGCCTCACAGATGGAGGAAAGCGAGGCTGAGAAATATGCCGATATTCTCTCGGCTTTCGAGAAAAAAGAGCCTCTCGAAAAATAAAAGGTACGTTTCGGGTACGCTTGGCAAAAATAAAACCTCGAAAAGCATTGAAATCTCAACGCTTTTCGAGGTTTTTACCTTTATT
>JAJQBC010000016.1 GCA_021203465.1 Lachnospiraceae bacterium
ACGTTGTAGACAATGCATTCTGATCAGAACATGCTGAAAAGGATTTATTATAAGGCGCTGTTCCCCAGTATGATCGCCATCCTGGGCGGCACGGTCAATGTCTTTTTTGACGGGATCCTGGTCGGACAGCGGATGGGGGAGACGGGGATTGCCGCCGTGAACCAGAGCCTGTCCGTCTATCTTCTGCTCTGCACGCTGGGCTCTCTGCTCGCGGCCGGCAGTTCCGCGCTCTCCGCCGCGGCGATGGGCGGGAACCGGCAGCAGGAGGGGCAGGAATACTACTCTCTGGCGGTGGAGGCGGCGTTCGCCGCCGGGATTATCCTGTGTGTCTTCGCTTTCGTGTTTTCCGCGCAGCTGGCGCATTTCCTGGGTTCTGACGACACCCGGCAGCTGGTGGAGACCTATATCCGGATCACTCTCCTGGGAGGCACCTTCAAGGTTCTGTTGTACGTGCCTTACTATTATCTGCGCCTGGAGGGCAGGACGAGGCAGGCGGCTATCGCCATGACGACGATGACGGTGCTGAACATTGTGCTGGGCTATCTCTTCCTCTTTGTCCTGAACCTGGGGATCGCCGGGGCGGCCTGGGCCAGCAATCTCGGCACGATTGTAGCCTGTGTGATGAGTTTTTATTTCCTTGCGGGAAAGTCCTCCGGCTTCCATTTTCATCTGGTCAGACCGAAGAGACAGATGCTGTGGGAGGCGGCCAGAACCGGCAGCCCGATGGCGCTCAACAACCTGCTCTCCTCCCTGCGCCTGATCAGTCTGAACAGTATCATGAACATCACGGGAGGCAGCACCATGGTGGCGGCCTTCGCCATCACGAACAATCTGAACGAGTTTTCCATCTGTGTGCAGAACGGCGTCCCACAGGCGGGCTCCGCCATGCTGGGCATCTACAATGGGGAGAAGGACGTATCCTCGGTCAAAAAGCTGCTGAGCCTGCAGCTTCGGATGGGAATCGTCTGTTCCGCTGTTTTCGCGGCGCTTCTTATCCTGTTCAGGGGGCAGATGGGGCAGTTATTCGGCACGGAGCTGGACGTGCGTTTCCCGGTGGCCTGTCTTGCAGCGGGCATCGTGCTCGCTACACTGAACAGCGTCATGTCCTATTACTATTATGCGATTATGAATGCCGGCATGGCAAACCTGATTACCCTGCTGCGCATCTTCGCGGTGCCGGTGCTGAGTGCGTGGCTGCTGCGCGGCAGCGGCGGCAGGATCTGGCTGTTCTACGTGATCGCGGAGCTCGTGACGGCGCTTCTGTGGATCGCGGCGGCAGCTCTCTATTCTCTGAAGAAGAGGGGAAGGGCGGAGATCTATCTTTTGGACGACACGGCGCTGCGGGAGGGACAGAGCATCAATTTTACCGTCGACTGCAATACGGAGGCAATCTGTGGGGCCAGCGAGCGGATCACGGAATTCTGCGAAGCCAGCGGCTTCGACGGGGAGCAGACCATGACGATAAGTCTGGCTCTGGAGGAGCTGATGGTCATCACGTCGGAGAAGTCCATGAACAATCAGGGCAGCATGGACGTGCGTATCCTGAAGCTGCCGGACGGCGGCGTCCTGCGTATTCGTTCGGAAGGACGGCATTTTAACCCGCTGGAGCTCGCAGACGACAGCCTGGAATATCTGGGTGTGAACATGATCACGCAGATGGCGAAAAAAACAGAGTACCAGAGCGTGCTCGGATTAAATACACTGGTCGTACATATCTGACAGGAGGATAAAAGGATGAAGAAGCATTCAAAGCTGGCGATGAAGATTGTGCTGGGATTTCTGATTCTGGCGGTGCTGCTCTGCGCGGCCTGTACGGGGATCGGCTATGTCCAGTACCGCTCGTACATCCAGAAGCAGTACAATGAGCGGGCATACGAGATCGCCGAGGTATTCCTCGATTACTGCTCGGAGGAGACGCTCATCGAGTACCTGCGGCTCTCGCAGGCCTATGCGGCGGGAGAGGCGAGTACGGAGGACGTCGAGGCTGTGGTGCAGTCGGAGCGGTACCAGGAGCTTCTCGCACAGCTGAATTTGCTGCGGGAGAATATCAGCGCGAACGACATCTTCGTAGGCTGGCTCGATATGGAGGTGCTGTACGCCTACGACGAGGATGACAGCGCGGACTGGACGCCGCTCAACTACGTTTTTGACAGCTACATGGACCCGGAGCTGTGCTATTCCTTCGGGGACAGGAGCGCCTTCAACGCGAAATATCTGGAGGAAGCGGCCGCGATTGTCGAGACGGGCGAGCGCTCGGACAACTACTTTATCTCCGACGGAATATACGGTTACAATACGACCGCCCTGCTGCCGGTCCTCGACGGCGACGAGGTCGTCGGCCTGATCGGCGTCGAGATCCCCATGGCCACGCTGCAGAGCGCAACAATGGACTATATGGTTCACTCGGTCTTGGGCGTGGCGCTGGTGACAGCGGTCGGTATTTTTATCTACATGAATTATCTCTACCGCTCCATGGTCGCGCCGATCAACCTGATCGCGCAGGAGGCGAGCCGCTTCGTGCAGGAGGAGAATAAGATCTCGGAGCGCCTCGATAAGGTACATACGAAGGATGAAATCCAGACCCTGAGCGAGACGTTGCTGAAGATGGAGATTGATATCAACCAGTATATCGAGAACCTCACGAAAGTGACGGCGGAGAAGGAGCGGATTGGTGCGGAGCTCAACGTGGCGACGCAGATTCAGGCGGATATGCTGCCCAGCATTTTCCCGGCCTTCCCGGAGAGAAGCGAATTTGAGATCTTCGCCTCCATGAATCCGGCGAAGGAGGTCGGCGGCGATTTCTACGACTTCTTCCTTGTGGATGACGACCATCTGGCGATGGTGATCGCCGATGTTTCCGGCAAGGGGATACCGGCGGCTCTCTTTATGGTCATTGCGAAGACGCTGATCAAGAACGAGGCGCAGATGGGGCAT
The DNA here is from genome assembly GCA_021203465.1 of Lachnospiraceae bacterium. Taxonomy (GTDB): domain Bacteria; phylum Bacillota; class Clostridia; order Lachnospirales; family Lachnospiraceae; genus Hominiventricola. Next base: position 2,935 of record JAJQBC010000016.1, read on the forward strand.
TCTCCGAAGGAGGTCATGGAGTCCGTAAACAACCAGCTCTGCGAGAACAACGAGGCGGAGATGTTTGTCACCGTCTGGCTGGGTATCCTGCAATTGTCTACCGGAACGCTCCGGGCGGTCAACGCCGGGCATGAATACCCCATGATCAAGCGGGCAGGCGGCAGCTTCGAGCTGCTCGACGACAGTCACGGTTTTGTCATGGGCGTTATGGAGGATATGCCGCACGAGGAGTATGAGCTGCAGCTGCATGCGGGCGACAGTATCTTCGTCTACACGGACGGTGTGCCGGACGCCACGGCCGCCGACGGGGATCAGTTCAGCCGGGAGCGCACGCTGGAGGTGCTGAACCGGGATCCGGACGCGGAGCCGGAGGAGCTGCTCACGCGTGTGAAGCAGGATATTGATTCCTTCGTGGGCGAGGCGGAGCAGTTCGACGACATCACGATGCTCGGCATGACCTTTGGAGGAAAGACAGAGAAAGGAGAGGTGGACGGATGATGGAGTGTATTCGGGTTACAGACAGCACGAAGAGTTGGTTTCTGCCGCTGCTCCCCGCGGAATTCCAGAGTCCGCAGGAAAACCTGGGAGTCTATCTTATCGGCGCGGTGATGGACGGCGTCGCCTGCGGCGCGATGGCGGTGCAGCTGCGCGACGACCTCGCGGATATCCGCTGGTTCTACGTGGCGGAGGAGTACCGTGAGCGCGGCGTCGCGAGCGGCATGCTGGACTGCCTTTGCCGCCTGATGTGGGAGGATGCCATACCGGTGACCTGCACCTTCGCGGCTGCAGATCAGGAAGATCCACTCTATCTCTTCTTCGCGGAGAAGGAGAATTTTTCCGTGGAGCCGCAGGAGGGCTATGTGTGCAGGATTCCCCTCGCGGAGCTGGCGGAGGACTCCTCAATCACGGAACTCGGCGGACGCGGCGCGACCCCGCAGGAGTTTTTTGCACTTTCCGCGCTGGAACGGAAAAGGTTTTATCAGAAGCTGCAGGAGCTGGACGTTCATTACCTCGAGGATGTGAGCGAGGAGGAGCTGTTCCCTTCCCTCTGCCTTTACACAAAGGAAGGCGGAAATCTGAAAACCGCCGCGTTTATCGTCAGGGAGGGGGAGGAACTGGAGCTGGTCTGTCTCTACAGCGTTCCGGGCGCGCAGAGGGATCTGATGAATGTACTTGCAGAGCTCTGCAGGCGGCTTCCAAAGACCGGAAATTTATGGATTTCGGCGGTGAATCCATCATCCGCGGCGCTTACGGACCGACTGCTGCCGCAGAGGGTGATCACGGCCCGGTATTACCGGGCGGCGTGGGACATGGAGCTATAGAGGAGGAGCAGGGCATATGGGACCGGGAAATGATTTTTTACAGATGCAGAGGACGAAACACGTCTATGAGATGGAGCAGCGGTCAAGGCAGGATGCGGAACAGATTCTGGAGGAACAGCGCAGACTGCAGCAACAGCAACAGCAGCGGCCTGCGCCTGTGATGGGCGCACTGCCTACGGACGCCCAGATCACCGGGACAGCGCAGGAGACGCGCAGGCCCGGTTTCCGCGAGCGTAAGAAGCAAAGGGAGCGCCAGCAGGCGGACGAGAAGGCGAGAAAGCAGGAAAAGCGCATGAGGCGCAAGGAGGCACTGCGCTACACGTAGCGCAGGGAAATTACAAACCGGACGAGGATGACCAACGATGAGAAAAGGGAGGAGCGAGATCTGATGCTTGGACATCTTGAGTCGATCCGTCTGCGCGAGGAGGCCGACCTTCTTAAGCCGGGATTGACCGATGTCCAGAAGCAGGAGATCAGCTGGAAGGCACAGCAGGAGCGGGCGAAACGGGTCGGCGATACTGCCCGTATGATGCCCGTGGGGAGCGATGTGCGCCTTTATTTCATGAATATGAAGGAGGCGGAGGAGCTCAAGGCGGATCAGATGCGCAAGAGATATAAACTGAATTTTATGGGAGAGGAGGAGAGAGCCAGAGAGGAAGCGACCCTGGCCCGCCATGCGAAGTATGACGCGGCAAAGGAAATATTCCGCGCCGACAACCCGCTCTCCCACGAGGACGCGGTGTGGAAGCATCCGAAGACGCAGCATACGCTGGTCAATGTGGGGCGCGCCTATATGGGCGGCACCAAGCCCATGTACATTTTCGAGGACAAGGAGGCTCCTATCATCAGGGACGGGAAGATCGTGGGTTACAAGCAGTACCTGTTCAAGGAGGCGATCAACTGTCTCGGCTTTCATAAGGCGTCAGGCGCGCTGGTGACCGAGGCGGCCGCGTCGTTGCAGGACATGCTCTGCGGGTCGTACTCTATCCCGGCATTCGCTGCGGTGCAGGCGGACGGAAAGGTGCTGGGCTCCTTTCAGGAGCGGCTGGATCTGATGCAGGAGGACAGAAGAGTAGGCCTCTTTAAGTGGCAGGCCGATCCGCAGAACTCCGGAATCACGATCCCGCCGGATATGAAGAAGGAGATCCTACGCGAGCACACGCTGGACTGGCTGCTCTGCAACTTTGACACGAAGGGGGAGAATTTCCTCCACCGCCCGGACGGACACATCTCTTCCTTCGACAAGGAGGCCTCGTTTGGCAAGATCAAGGATGAGGAGGCCGCCCATATGAGCACGACCTACAAGCCTCACTCCAACGATACGCTGTACAACACCATTTTTACAGAGTATGCTGAAGGCCGCATCGATCTCGATCTGTCCGCCAACAGGGAGCAGATCGAGATTGTGATGAACATGAGCGATGAGAAATATATGGGACTCTTTTCAAATATGCTGGATGAAAAATATGGAAAGACCGGAAAAAAGCGCCAGGAGATGGAGGATCTGATACGGGGGCGCAAGCAGAATCTGCTGGCAGAGTATAAGCGCTTCTACAGCGAACTCATCGAGCGACGCAGCAATGCGCTGGGCAGGGAAGCCACGGACGACCCGAATTACAGTTATGTACACGAGAGGCTGGATCAGCTGGGACAGGCGCAACAGGCGCCCGGCGCGGCAAGCTGACGGAAACGGATAGAGGGGAAGGAGAAACAATATGGCGATTGAGGGACTGGAGATCTTGATGAGCAGGCTGGACGGCCTCTCGAGGCTGCTGCGGACGCAGAATATAGAGAGCGACCTGCTGGGCGGGCTGGACGGCGATTTGCCCAAGCTGTTCATCTATCTGGAAGCGGGAGACGCCTATCTTAGCTGCGTACCCATGGATCAGGACGACAGCATGGAGCACTTTGTGCTGGATCTGGGCGCGGAAATCAGGCTGCCTGACATGAGCTATGTGAAGCGGCAGACGCTATGCGACATGTTCAGCCGGATCAGCATGGGCGGGATGGCGTATCTCTCCGAGGCGGACGACAGCGTCTTTTACCGCTGGGTGCTGCCGGAGGCGGTGTTGCCGACCTCGGAAGAGACCTTCCTCTATTTTATCAGTCTTTACGCGGAGTACTATGGCGTACTGCGGGAGTTCGCAGAGAGGATATCCGCCGCTAGCGAAACGCCCGCGGGCGAAACGTAAGGAGGCGCGCGATGTGGAAGACGCAGAAAACGCAGAAGCAGGCCCCGGCCGCGTCTGACGGGATCATCACGGCAAAGGATCTGGAGTACGCCGAGGCGCACAAGCAGGAGCGCAGGCAGGAGATGCGCCAGAGCTGGGAAAAAGCGGTGCGAAACGAGCAGCAGGACGCGCAGGTGCGGCAGTCGAAGACGTCCCGTAGGAAGCGTGAAAACGTGATCACGCACGGCGTCCGGCAATTCTTTGGCAAGGGCGAAAAGGCGGTCGTTGAAGATATGCAGGTCACATCGCAGCGTGAGGCGATCCGGACGCGGGAAAGGCAGAGTGAGGAGAACTTTGTCGAACAGCTGCAGGCGGAGCAGGACGAACAGGCGTATATGCAGCTGACCTCCGGCACGCTGCAGGTGACCCCGGATACGGAGTCCACGTCGCCTTCCGGTCTGCCCGCGGAGCGGATTGACGCGACGGAAGAAGGGGTGGCTCTGCTGGAAGAGCATCAGAAGGAACCGGGGAAGTACGTTGTGGAGGCGGGGAAATATAGGGACGAGCCGCTGTTTCCCAGAATGCCCGACATGCAGGATGTGGAGCAGGGATCTGTGGGTGACTGCTTTTTTCTGGCGGCTGTCTCCAGTATCGTCCAGAACGATCCACAGCAGATGCGCGGGATGATGAAGGACAATGGCGATAATACGGCCACCGTGCGCTTCTACAGGGAAAGGACAAAGAGCGGATATTTTCTGGAACAGGACAGGAAAAAGATGGACGCGACGCAAAAGCGGATTGACGAGGGCGGTAAAGATGCCTATCACAGTATGGCTCCGGCAGAACGGCTTGAGTTTTTGATTCAGAAGATCAGGTGGGATAAACATAGTAAAAGCTCGTTACATGGTAATCTGGGCACTTTACCAGTTCAAATATTTCAGCGAAAATACTGGAACGATGTAGCAAAGAAAGAAATGGGTTTTTTCGAACTGCTGATGGATAAGGATTTCGTCAGAAAGATGACGCAGGATACGACAGATCCATTCCATGCCAATTATCCACCTCTTGCGGAGTTCCGTTGGATTGCAATGGAACAGGGAGAAATGCAGAATTCTCTGAAAAAGCTGGAGACACTGGAAAAGTCGAAACCAGAGGCAACTGATGCTTTTCTTTGTTTTATGCAACATTTTATGGAGCAGAGTAAGAAGGATACTGGTGTGGATTTCGGTTCGGAGGGCAGGGAAAGCTTTACGCAGGAAATCTATGTAACCGTAACCAAAGATCTGCCAGAAGAGGTCTTGGAGAGGGACAGACAGGGCAATGTGGTGAAAAGCAGGGCTGTCTATGCCAGCGGTCCGCTCTGGCTGCGCGTTCTGGAGAAAGCCTATGCGGCCAGCGGCATGAATCAGGTCGGAAAAATCAAATCTAAAAACAGTTATGATCTCGAAGACTCCAACAACGCTGTGCTGGGCAGGCTGGACAGGGGCTACACGGGGATCGTAGGTGGTTCGATCAGTCAGGCCATTCAACATTTGACCGGTCATAAGAGCAGTTCGGAAGGTCTGCTCTCTGTAAAGGAAGACGAAAATAACCTGACGCATGCACTGCAGGCACATTTTGGAGATCACTGGCAGGATGAGGTGAAAATCAAATTTCATCTTTCCGATGCGGATATGGAGAAGCTGGCTGAGGCGCTGCAGGAAGAGGACGAGCGTCTCAGAAAATCGTACACCGAAAAAGATAAAACCGGTAAAAAAGTTACAAAGTATTATCGGGAGCAGGCGGCCGGCCTGGACGACCTGATCCGTGTGATACTGGAGAGTAAGGTCAAATCCTCCGTGCAGGATCCGGAGGAAGAGAGGCGGCAGCTGGCGCAGCAGCTCACCGACGTGCTGGCTCAGTCCGATAAAAGTCAGCTGCAGTACGCGCGTTTCAGCGGTGAGTATACAAAGAAGGCGACGGAGACGCTGGAGAAAATCAAGAATGCACTGGCGCAGAATAAACTGTTGGGGGCCGGGTCGGCGTCCTTTGTTCCGGAGTCCGTCAGCAGCGGGGGTCTCAATGGCGAGGCCATCTCCGGCGGCATTGTGGAAAATCATGCCTATTCAATTCTGGGAATGGAGACCAGGAAAGGGAACGAGTTTATCGTGATGCGAAATCCCTGGGCTGCCGGACAGAATGAGTATCATATGGCGGAGGACGGCACAGTGATGGATGAGCTGGATCGTTCGAGGGAGGACAACGGTGTTTTCCTGGTGGATCTGAACGATTTTATGCGGAAGTTTGATGTTTTGTATGGAGTATAGGTGAAATGAAGATTACAGAACTGAAGGAGGAGCAGCTCGCCGCGGCGCTGGCGCATGCGGAGGAGTTTGACATGGTCTCCGCCGGGGAGGGCAGACTGGGAGGTCTGGGCGCTTATGAAGGAGAGCGTCTGGCGGGCGTCTGCCTGGGACGCGTGGGACACACGCACACATCGGAGCTGATGTTTGTCCATGTGAACGGCCGCTACCGGGGGCAGGGCATCGCCCGCAGACTGGTGGAGGCGTGGAAGCAGAGCATGCGCCGGGGAGGTGTGCGGAGTCTGGCGACGGAGTTCATCACGGGGAACGGACAGCAAAGCCCGCGTCCTTTTCTGGAGGCATTGGGATTCTCCGGGCTGCGGCAGGGGGAGACGCTGATTAGCATGCGCCTGGACGCGCTGCAGGCGTCTGACTGGGCGAAGGAGCCGGAGAAGAAGGAGTCGCGTCTTTTGCGCCTGTCCGATCTCAGCCCGTCCGATTTTTCGCTGCTGGATGGGGCGATGCGGCACCACCTTCCTTCCTTCGCTACCTTGCAGTCGGTGAAAGGAGAGCTGTTGCGCGATCTGAGCTGGGTGCTTGAGGATGAGCAGGGGGCGGTGAAACTCTCGCTGCTGTTTTCTGAGGAAGACGATATGCTTTATCTGCACTCGCTCTACTGCGCCGAGGGCTGGCAGCGCTATCTGCCGGTGCTGCTGCACCAGGCTCTGAGCGGCGCCTGCGCGCAGTCTGACCGCTATGAGCGGATCTATGTCACCTGCATCAATGAGGCGTCTTATCGCATCGCGCGGCGGATCGTGCAGGACCTGCCGCACATGGAACGTAGCTCGTGGAGGATGTATATGCAGATCTGAATATGGACGGCGGGAGACTTCCGTCAAACACCTTTTGACAAGGCCGCCTTCAGGTGTTACTCTGATAGAAGAGGTGACCGACATGGATGAGAAGTGGAGAGATTATTTATACAAAGGCGTGGCAGTATTCCTGACAGTGGCCATGTGTATTCTGTTTTTCTTTGGGATATTCCGTTTTCAGGAGCTGCGGAGCTATGCGAAGCTGATCGTAAATATCCTGATGCCTTTCATCTATGGGGCGGTAATTGCTTACCTGCTCGCGCCGGTCTGCACGCGTGTTGAGGGAAAGATTCTTCAGTGGGCAGAAAAGTATGGAAAACCAGAAAAGCTGCGCAGGTTTGCGAAGGGCCTGTCAATCCTCTTCAGTCTGCTGTTTTTCTTCCTGATTATCTATGCCCTGCTTGCGATGGTGATACCGCAGCTGATCGCCAGTGTGCTCACGCTGGTTGATGCGATGCCGGGATATGTCGAGACGACAACCGTGTGGCTGGAAGAACTGGTAGAGGATAATCCGATACTGCTCAGCTATGTGGATGAGTATTCCGATACGATTCTGGAGAGCCTGCAGAATTTTGCGAAGACAAATGTCTTGCCAAATATCAACAGTATCATCAGTGGTGTGTATACGGGGCTCTGGAATACGGTCACGGTTGTGAAAAACCTGATTATCGGTGTGATCGTGGCGGTTTATCTCCTGAACAGCCGTAGAAATCTGACTGTGCAGAGCAGGATGCTGGTGCATGCCCTGTTTCCGCCTAAAAAGAATATTACAGAAGGAAAAGAACAGCCTGCGGACTGGATCATCCGCGAGGCCGGTATTCTGAACGATTATCTTGGGGGATTTATGAAGGCGAAGCTGGTGGATTCCCTGATCATCGGCATGATTTGCATGGTGTTTACCGCGGTTTTCAATATGCCCTATGCCCCGCTGGTGAGCGTTGTGATCGGGGTAACGAATATCATCCCCTTCTTCGGACCGTTTATCGGGGCGATTCCCTGCTCTTTCCTGATTCTGCTGGTCAGTCCGATCAAGTGCGTGTACTTCGTGGTCTTTATCCTGATTCTGCAGCAGTTTGACGGAAATATTCTCGGACCGAAGCTGCTCGGCGATAATACGCACCTGAGCAGCTTCTGGGTACTCTTCGCGATCCTGCTGTTCGGCGGGCTGTTCGGAATCGTGGGCATGGTCATTGGCACGCCGATTTTTGCTTTCTTTTACCAGCTCCTCAGCGGCTGGGTGCACGATCAGCTGGACAGGCAGAAATGAATTATTTCTGCCTGTGATATTTTTCCTCGCAGTACTTGCAGCGGTAAATTTCGCGCTTTTCATCAGTCAGGACGAAGATGTGGTCGAGCTCTTGCTCGATGGATGTGATGCAGCGCGGATTTGTGCAGCGCGCGATATTCTTGATCTCTTTTGGAAGGGACAGAGTCGCTTTTCTTACAATCTCATCGTTTTCGATAATATTAACTGTGATGTTGTGGTCGATGAAGCCCAGCGCATCGAGATCGATCGCATCGGTCGGGCACTCGATTTTGATAATGTCCTTCTTTCCCATCTTGTTGCTGCGTGCGTTTTTGATGATGGCGACGCAGCCGTCAAATTTGTCGAGGTTCAGATAATGGTAAATTTCCATGCTCCGCCCGGCTTCGATATGATCGAGTACGAAGCCTTCGTGGATTCCTCCGATGTTCAGCATACTTTCACCTCCAGAAGTGTGAGAATCAGAGCCATGCGCACGTAGACGCCGTATTGCACCTGCTTAAAATAGACGGCTCTCGGGTCGCTGTCAACCTCTACGGAGATCTCGTTGACTCTGGGAAGTGGATGCATGACGATCATGTCCTTCTTGGCGAGTGTCATTTTCTTTTTGTTCAGTATGTAGAAATCTTTCAGACGGACATAATCCTCTTCGTTGAAGAAACGCTCGCGCTGTACGCGGGTCATATAGAGAATGTCGAGCTCCGGCATGACGTCCTCAATACGCTCTACTTCGCGGTAGGGCAGCCCATTCTCGTCGAGCACTTCTTTCATGTAATCCGGGATGCGCAGCTCCTCGGGGGAGATGAAAATGAAATTCACATTTTTATAGCGAGCCAGCGCGCGTACGAGGGAGTGGACAGTGCGGCCGAATTTCAGGTCGCCGCAGAGGCCGATGGTGAAGTTGCCGAGCCGCCCCTTCAACGAGTGGATGGTCAGCAGGTCGGTCAGCGTCTGTGTGGGATGCTGGTGCCCGCCGTCGCCGGCATTGATAACCGGGATGGAGGAGACGCGGCTTGCCACCATTGGTGCCCCCTCTTTTGGGTGACGCATGGCACATATATCGGCGTAACAGGAAATCATTCGAATGGTATCGGAAACACTTTCACCTTTGGCTGCGGAGCTGCTCGCCGCGGAAGAAAAACCAAAGATATTGCCGCCGAGATTCAACATGGCGGCTTCGAAACTAAGACGGGTGCGGGTACTGGGCTCATAGAAAAGGGTCGCGAGCTTTTTCCCCTCACAGGCGTGCGCGTATTTCTCCGGATGCAGTTCGATGTCGTGGGCGAGCGCAAGCAGCTCATCCAGTTCCTCGACGCTGAAATCCAGAGGACTCATCAGATGTCGCATAGATACCTCCTTTTATACCTCTCAGTTAATAAGAATACACGATACAGAAGGAGATTTCAAGAGGGAGTTTCCTCCCTCTTGTCAAAATTGTAAATTAATATTTACAGGGAATCCGCCGTTGTGATTTCGCCCGCGATTGCGGAGGCCGTCACGGTCGCGGCACTTGCGAGATAGACGAAGGAGTCCTTGTGTCCGGCGCGGCCTTTGAAGTTGCGCGTGCCGGTGCTGATCAGCGTCTCTCCTTCGCCGATGACTCCCTGGCAGCTGCCCCAGCAGACGCTGCAGTTCGGGTTCATGACGATCGCGCCCGCGTCCATGAAAATCTTCAGCAGTCCTTCTTTCAAGGCTTCCTCATAGACGCTTAAAGACGCCGGAACGACAAGGAAACGCACGAGCGGGTGGACTTTTTTCCCTTTGAGGATTGCTGCGCCGACGCGCAGATCCTCGATGCGTCCGTTGTTGCAGGAGCCGAGGAAAGCCTCGTCAATTTTTACGCCTGCGGCTTCCTTCGCAGGGCAGATGTTGTCCACAAAATGCGGTTTCGCGACGATCGGAACGATGCCCCCGAGATCAATGTCGTAGACTGCGGCAAAGTTTGCGTCCTCATCGCTCGTGAAACAGGCCTTTGGTTCCCTGCCGCGTGCGTGTAGCCAGTCGAGAGCAATTTCGTCGACTTCCATGAGGGCGGTCTTGGCTCCGGCCTCGACGCAGAGATTGCAGACTGCGATGCGGTCGCTCACGGTCAGGGTCGAGAGGCCGTCTCCCGCGAATTCCATTGCTTTATAGTTTGCACCATTCGCACCGATCTGTCCGATGATGGTCAGGATCAGGTCGCGGGCATAGACGCCCTCCGGCAGTTTTCCGTGCAGATTGAAGCGGAGCGTCTCAGGTACGAGTACCCAGGATTTGCCGGTGACCATCGCGTAGAGATAGTCGGTGCAGCCCACGCCGGTACCAAAGGCGCCGAGCGCGCCGTAGGCGCAGGTATGGCTATCCGCGCCGAAGATCAGCTCGCCGGGACATACGTGATTTTCCATCATGATCTGGTGGCAGACGCCCTTGCCTTCATAGAAGGTGATGCCGTGTTCCCGCGCGAAGTCGCGCATTTTCTTCTGAGAGGCGGCAGTCTTTGGGCTGTCAGCCGGGACATTGTGGTCGACGATCCAGACCAGCTTATTCACATCTGCGATGTGGGGATGCTTCAGCTTGTTATTGTACATGTCGATCGTCAGGTGCGTGGTTCCGTCATTGCTCATGAGCTGGTCGAGCTCCACCGTGTGGATATCGCCCGGTTTTACAAAATCCAGCCCTGCGGCGCGTGCGATGATTTTTTCCGCTATCGTCATTCCCATGTCATTCTTCCTCCTCCCTGTTCAGCGATGCGATCAGGCCGCCCTGATCGAGGATGCCCTGCATGTAGGGCGGAAGCTTGGTGCAGGTGAACTGCTGTCCGTTTACGGTGGCAATGCCTTCGGTGAGCGAGAGCTCCATCTTATTGCCCGCTTTTACGTGGTCGTAGAGATCCTTGCAGACGATGACCGGCAAGCCGATGTTGATCGCGTTGCGGTAGAAGATACGCGCGAAGGATTTCGCGATGACAGCCTGTACACCGAGCGCTTTGAGGACGCTCGGGGCTTGTTCTCTCGAGGAGCCGCAGCCGAAGTTCTCCGCTGCGACGACGAAGTCTCCGGGCTGTACCCGCGACGCAAAATCCGGATCAAGCGATTCGAAGGTGTGCGACTTCATCTCGTCGATCGTCGGAAAGAGCAGATACTGGGACGCGATGATCTGGTCCGTATCGACGTCCGTGTGAAATAAAAAGATGTTTCCCATAGCTTATGAATCCTCCTCCTGTTCCGTAGTTTCCTTTGGCTGTGGCAGCCAGATATGAACCTGTGCGATTCGATTATTTTCGACTGTTTCGGCGCGCAGGCGGATGCCGCCCTCTGTGGATGCCTCTTCACCTGCGCCCGGTAGATGATCCAGAAGTTCGATCAGAACGCCGCCGACGGAATCGTAACCTTCGGATTCAAGAAGCAGGTTCTTTTCTTCAAGATCAAGCTTTTCGTTCAGGTCGTCGAGGCTCATGGCGCCGTCCACGACATATTCCAGATCGGAGAGCTTTCGGATCAGCTCATCCTCGTCGTCGTCGTACTCGTCGCGAATATCGCCGACGATTTCTTCGAGCAGATCCTCGATTGTGACCATGCCGCAGGTCACGCCGTACTCGTCGAGTACGATTGCGAGGTTGATGGAACTCTTACGCATCTGCAGCATCAGATCGGAGGTCTTTTTCAGCTCATGGGTGTAGAGCACGCTGCGCAGGATATTGCGGACGCTGAAGTGCTCCTTGTCCTCGTAGATCAGCAGATCCTTGACATTGATCATGCCGATGACCGTGTCGGTATTGTCCTCGTAGACCGGATAGCGGGTATATTTCTTCTGTCGATACAGCTCGATGACCTCTTCATAGGAGGCATCGACCTGCACAAAATCCATGTCGACCTTCGGGACGATGACGTCTTTCGCCGTGGAGTCGCCGAAATCAAAGACATTGTTTATCATCTCGCGCTCCTCATGCGAGGTGATGCCCTCCTCGTGGCTCACGTCCACGATCGTGCGGATCTCCTGCTCGGTGTAGGAATCCGTCCTCTCGTTCGGATTGACGCCCATGAGAAACATCAGAGCGATGGAGAGTTTATTGATGATGAAAATCAGCGGGGTGGCGATGACAGTCCAGATGTAGATGGCTCGTGCGTTTGCAAGCGCAATCTTCTCTGCTTGAATGGTGGCTTTCGTCTTTGGCGTCACCTCCGCGAAGACGAGGATGATCAGAGTCAGGGCGCCGGTAGAAATACCGGGGCCGACGCCTCCCAGCCACTTCGTGGCCAGTGTTGTGGCCAGAGCCGAGGCGGATAGATTGACAATATTGTTTCCAATCAGGATGGTGCTCAGCATCTTGCCGGGCTCCTCGATCAGGCTGCTTAGGATCTCGGCGCGGCGGTTGCCCTCTTCAACGAGATTTCGCACGCGGATACGGCTGACCGTCGTCATGGCAGTCTCTGAGGATGAGAAAAACGCGGAACAGGCCACAAGAATAACAAGAATCAACACCTGTATGGCGTCGCTTGGGTCCAAAATAGTTCACTCCTTTTTGCTTTGTTTACCCATTAGTTCTGAATAGTTACAAATATACGCTATTTTCGTGATAAAAGCAAGACTCAGACATAATTTATTGGCCCGCCTCATATAGATAGCACATAGAATTCAGTGTGCAAAGAGACGAGGTTCAGCCAATGAAATATCCTGCGCAGTATATCGGTCGGGTACTGAGGATCATAAAGGCGTTGCTCGCGTCCTATATCGTGACCGTCCTGCTTTTGTTCCTGACCGCGGCGCTTCTCTATCGTTTTCAACTTGATGAGGGAAAGGTGCAGATTGCGATTATTTTTACCTACATTCTGTCGTGTTTTGGCGGCGGCTTTCTGGCCGGAAAGATGATGGGGAGCCGTAAATTCTTGTGGGGTATGCTGCTTGGACTGCTGTATTTTGCGATCCTGACACTGGTCTCGCTCGCTGTGAACCGGGAGCTGGGCAGCAGCGGCTCGGGTCTTGCCACGACCTTTCTACTGTGTATGGGCGGCGGAATGCTGGGCGGTATGCTGTCGTGACTTCGGTCCTCACCCTTGTCCCGAAATAAAATCAGCCGGTGGAGGACTTCTTTCAGTTTTTTCGCCCTCTTCCTGCAGCTGCAGATTTGTGACATATGCCAACAATTATTGTTGACATATACCATAAAGAATGGTACCATGTTCAAGAACATGAGATGAGCATGTCTGAAGAAAGGATGGTGAAAAGTATGAAGTATGTCTACGATGTTTGCGGCTATGAGTATGATGAGGCGCTTGGTGATCCGGACAATGGGATTGCTCCCGGGACGAAGTGGGAGGACCTGCCTGAGGACTGGGTGTGCCCGCTCTGTCAAGTTGGCAAGGATCAGTTCAGCGAGGCGTGAGCTTTACAGCGCAAAAGAACCCCCGGATCGGTTGATTTATTTCGCTGACCCGGGGCTTTTCCATGTGGTGAAAAGCCTGAAATGAATTGCAATTCCTGAGGGCTTGTGTTATAGTATTTTTTAATCGCAGGTGTCAGCGGAGCGATCTGCCGGTGAAAAGGGAAATGGGTGAGAATCCCGTGCGAACTCGTCACTGTATGCCGGGAGCGCAGAGCCAGATATGCCACTGAGAAATTGGGAAGGCGGTTCTGACGCGATGATTGGCGAGCCAGGAGACCTGCCTGCGAGGATGGGAGGATAAGCTCCCCAGGCCACGAGTAACTGGTCGCAAATGAAAAATTTCATTGCGTCCTCTTACGCCGTGCCCCCCAAAAATAGGAGGGCGCGTTTTAGTCTACGCCGAAGGGCGAAGAAGAGGAGGAAAAGGAAATGAAAAGGAAACTGGCAATGTTACTGGCTGGGGTCATGGTCTTTGGACTGTTGACGGGTTGCGGAAGCAGCACCAGCACCACGACGGAGACGACGGAGGAGGCTGCCTCGGAAGAGGAGGAGGCAGAGGAAGTCGAAGAAGAGGAAGAGCTTGCTGAGGAAGCCGAAGAAGAGGTCGATGCGGATCAGGCGGCGGCTGACGAGGTAGCGGCCTTGATCGATGCGATCTATGTTCAGGAGTGGACCGAGGATACCGCAGATCAGTGTGCGGCGGTGAAGGCAGCCTGGGATGCCCTGACCGACGAGCAGAAGGAACTGGTCGAGGGCGAGAATGCCGATCCGGATTACTTCGGAAGAGATACCGGCGATGCTTCTCTGGATGATGCGAGAAATCAGGACGATATCGGGGAGAATGAGATTCTGGTCGTGAGCTTCGGCACTTCCTTTAATGACAGCCGCGTGACGGACATCAAGGGCATTGAAGATGCGCTTGCGGAGGCCTATCCAGACTGGTCCGTGCGCAGAGCATTCACGGCGCAGATCATTATCAACCACATTCTGGCACGTGAGGGATATCAGATTGACAATATCGACCAGGCGCTGCAGCGCGCGGTGGACAATGGAGTGAAGAACCTTGTCGTACAGCCGACGCATTTGATGCACGGCGCGGAGTATGACGAGATGATGGAGGCGGTTGAGTCTTACGCGGATCAGTTTGAGACGGTGTCCGTGGCGGAGCCGCTGCTCGGCGAGGTTGGTTCCGATGCGAGCGTGATCAATGAGGACAAGGCTGCGGTTGCGGAGGCGGTTGTCGCCGCGGCGGTCGAGGATTCAGATTATGACAGTCTGGACGCGATGGCGGAGGACGGTATGGCGATCGTGCTGATGGGGCATGGAACTTCGCATACCGCGAACGTGACCTATGACCAGATGCAGACGCAGATGGAGGAGCTCGGCTATGAGAATGTCTTCATCGGAACGGTAGAGGGCGAGCCGGAAGATACGGAATGCTCTGTTGTAATTGAGAAGCTCGCGGAGGCGGGCTATACGAAGGTCATCCTTCGCCCGCTGATGGTGGTTGCGGGCGACCATGCGAACAACGATATGGCCGGTGACGACGAGGATTCCTGGAAGAGCATGTTCGAGGCGTCCGGCAGCTTTGAGAGCATCGAGACGCAGATCGCAGGCCTTGGCCGCATTGAGGCGGTGCAGGCGCTCTATGTCGAGCACACAGCAGCGGCGATGGCGGAGTAGGTCAGATCACGAATAATAAAAGTTCGTCAAAGGTCTATGTGCTCTGGCATGTCTTGAAGGATTTATGTTCTTTAGAGTACTAACTGCGTGTCGTGCCCTTCGGAGTGCCAGCTTCGCGTCGCAGGTATGCGATCCGCATAGTCGTCATCCGGGACTTTTACAGTACGCGGGTAGAAAACGGATCCTGCAGACGGAGATGAGAATTTATGAAAAAAGTGATTACTTTACTGGCTGTGCTTTCCCTTATGGCCGTGCTCTGCGTCGGATGCAGCGGCAGCGCGCAGGGGAAGAGCGCCGCGGACACAGCCTCCGGGGAGGAGGCTGTGTCTGAAGGAGAATCCGGCGCAGAGGAGGAGAACGGCTCGAACGAAGAATCCACTGCGGAGGAAGAGGCGGCGGAGACGGTCGCCGTGGAGGCTGAGCTTGAGGATGGCGTCTATCTGGCCGATTTTGACACGGACAGCTCGATGTTCCACGTCAATGAATCCTGCGACGGCAAGGGTACCCTGACCGTGGAGAACGGCGTGATGACGATCCATGTCTCTCTGGTTTCCAAAAATATTGTCAATCTCTACTATGGTCTTGCGGAGGACGCGCAGCAGGACGGTGCGGAGCTGATCGAGCCGACGCTCGACACCGTCACCTACAGCGACGGTTACACGGAGGAGGTCTATGGTTTCGACATTCCGGTACCGGAGCTGGATATGGAGTACAATGTCGCGATCATCGGCACAAAGGACAACTGGTACGACCATACGGTCAGCGTGTCAAACCCTGAGATGCTGGTGGATTAATGTGATCACACGCCCCCGCTTTCGCGAAAAACGAAGTGGGGGCACTTTCCATACTCTGGAGAGGAGTTTTCGGATATGAAAAAACGGAATTTTGCATGGATATGGATGGCGGTTCTGGCCATTCTCTGCGCATGGACGCCGCTTACCGTCCGCGCGGAAGCTCCGGAGGCTGCGTGGATTGAGATGGAGGACGGCGAATACGCGATCGACGTGGCGATGGAGGGTGGCAGCGGAAAGGTGACGATCAGCTCCCCCGCGATCCTGATCGTCGAGGATGGGCGCGCCTATGCGCGCATTGAGTGGAGCAGCACGCATTATGATTATATGAAGGTGGGCGATGAGACTTACTATCCGATTAATGAGGACGGAGGCTATTCCACCTTTGAGATTCCGATCACGGTGTTCAATGAGGCAATGACGGTGATCGGCGATACGACGGCGATGAGCACGCCTCACGAGGTCGAGTATACGCTCATTTTTGATTCTGACTCGATCACTTCCAAGAGCCAGACGCCGCAGGCGGCAGCGCAGCGGGTCGTCTACATGGCGATCGCGATCATCGCGGTCTGCGCGGTGGTTTCTATTGTTAAAAAGAGAAGAAGGTATTCCGCAAAATGAGAAAGAGATGGATGGCAGCGGTTCTTCTGCTGGCAGCGGCCTTCGCGCTTATGGCCTGCGGCTCGTCCACAGGGACGGGTGCAGTGGTTCGGGATACCAACATCAGTGAAGAACTGAACTTTGTGGAGAGCATGGAGCTCTCCTACGCGGAAGAATTTTCCGTGGACTACTATGAAAATGATTTCGCGCTGATCACGATCGCGGACAGTGCCCGTTATCTGCTCGTCCCGGAGGGGGAGAGCGCTCCGGAGGATCTCAGCGAGGAGATCGTGATTTTACAGCAGCCGATTGAAAATATATATCTTGTGGCTTCGGCCGTGATGGACATGTTCGTCTCCATGGACGCGCTTGACGCGATTCGCTTCAGCGGCACGCAGGCGGATGGCTGGTACATTGAGGAGGTGAAGACCGCGATGGAAAATGGGGATATTCTCTACGCGGGCAAATATTCCGCACCGGATTACGAGCAGATTCTGGCGGAGAACTGCGGCCTTGCGATCGAGAATACGATGATCTACCACACGCCGGAGGTGGAGGAGCAGCTGGAGAAATTCGGCATTCCGGTGCTTGTCGACTATTCGAGCTATGAGGCGGAGCCGCTCGGACGGACCGAGTGGGTGAAGCTCTACGGTCTGCTGGTCGGCGAGGAGGAGGCCGCGGAGGATGCTTTCGCGGCGGAGATCGATGAGTTCGCGACCGTGGCGGATGCGGAACAGACGGGATTGACGGTCGCCTTCTTCTATATTACGACGACCGGCGAGGCGAATGTCCGGCAGTCGTCCGATTATCTGCCGAAGATGATTGAGCTGGCTGGCGGAACCTACATTTTCGAGGATCTCGGCGACGAGGACACAGCCTCTTCGACCGTGACGATGACGATGGAGGAGTTTTACGCCGGGGCGAAGGACGCCGACTATATTATCTATAACAGCACGATCGATGGGGAGCTCACGTCGGTCGACGAGCTGCTGGGCAAGAGCTCGCTTCTTGGCAATTTCAGCGCTGTGCAGAATGGAAATGTCTACTGCACGGCGAAGAATCTCTATCAGTCCTCGATGGAACTCGGCACGATCACGGCGGATATTCACCGCATGCTGACCGGGGAGGATGAGGAGCTTACTTACCTGTATAAACTGGAGTGAAGGAATGAAGAACAGAAGGTATTGCCTTGCATTTCTTATACTGGCCGTGCTGCTGCTCGTGCTTCTGGCGGTGAACGTCTGCATCGGCAGCGTGGGCATTCCCTTCGCGGAGGTGCTGTACATTCTGCTCGGACAGGGCGGCGATGGGACTTATGCCGACATCGTCATGCAGATCCGGCTTCCGCGCGCGCTGGCCGCGGCGATCCTCGGCGGGGCGCTGGCGCTGTCCGGCTATCTTCTGCAGACATTTTTCCATAATCCGATCGCGGGTCCCTATATTCTCGGCATTTCATCGGGCGCAAAGCTGGTCGTCGCGCTTGTGATGGTCTTTGCTCTGGGACAGGCGGGTGTTGTGAGCTCGGGGATGATGATCATCGCGGCCTTTGTGGGGTCCATGATCTCAATGGGTTTTGTGATTCTGATGTCGCGCTATACGGAGCAGATGTCGATGCTGATCGTGTGCGGCGTCATGATCGGTTATATCTGTTCGGCGATCACGGAATTTGTCGTGACCTTTGCGGAGGACGCGGATATCGTGAATCTGCACAGCTGGTCGCAGGGAAGCTTTTCCGGCGTCTCCTGGAACAATGTAATCGTGATGTCGGTCGTCGTTTTTCTCGCCTTCGCCGCGGTGTTTCTGATGTCGAAGCCGATCATGGCCTATCAGATGGGAGAGTCCTACGCGAGAAATATGGGACTCAACATTCCACTGTTCCGTGTGCTGCTGGTGCTGCTCTCCAGTATTCTCTCAGCCTGTGTGACGGCGTTTGCAGGGCCGGTCTCCTTTGTCGGCATCGCAGTGCCGCATCTGGTGAAGAGCCTTTTTCAGAGTTCGAGGCCGCTGCTTCTGATTCCCGCATGCTTTCTCGGCGGCGCTTCCTTCTGTCTGTTCTGCGATCTGCTCGCGCGCACGCTGTTCGCGCCGACGGAGCTTTCGATCAGCACAGTGACCGCGGTCTTCGGTGCGCCGGTTGTCATCTATATTATGATACGGCGCAGAAAGGAGCGGGCGTAGGCAGATGAAGAATGATATGATATACTTTCGGACAGAGGGCCTGACGGTTGGCTACAATGGCGTCCCGCTGATCCGGGACATTGAATTGTCCATGAAGCGCGGAGAGATTCTGACGTTGATCGGGCCGAACGGAGCCGGGAAGACCACGATTCTGAAAAACATCATAAGGCAGCTCGAACCGCTCGGCGGGACGGTGTTCCTCGACGGGCGAAAGCTCCCGGAGATCTCCGGACACGAGCTCTCAACGAAGATGTCGGTCGTGCTGACCGAGCGGGTGAAGCCGGAGCTCATGAGCTGTGAGGACGTGGTGGCCACCGGACGCTATCCCTATACCGGGAGGTTCGGCGTGCTTTCGGAGGAGGATCACCGCATCGTGCGGGAGTCGATGGAGCTCGTCCATATCTCAGAGCTTGGGGAACGCGATTTTTCCGAGACGAGCGACGGGCAGAAGCAGCGCGTCATGCTGGCGCGGGCGCTCTGCCAGCAGCCGGATATCCTCGTGCTCGACGAGCCGACCTCTTTTCTTGATATCCGCTACAAGCTGGAGTTTCTCGCGATCATTCAGGAGATGTCGCGAAAGAGAGGTCTGTCGGTCATCATGTCGCTGCATGAGCTCGACCTGGCGGGGCGGATCTCGGACAAGCTGGCCTGCATCCGTGGAGACAAGGTGGACCGTTTCGGCACGCCGGAGGAGATCTTTACAGAGGGTTACATTCAGGAACTTTACCAGATGACGGTCGGTTCCTATGACGAGCGGACTGGCAATCTGGAGCTGACGCCTGTGAAGGGCGAACCGGAGGTCTTCGTGATCGCCGGAAATGGCCGCGGTACGGACGTTTATCGAAGCCTGCAGCGGCGCGGCATTCCCTTCGCAACCGGCATTCTCTGGGAGAATGACCTCGATTTCCCGACGGCACGCGCGCTGGCGGCGGAGCTGATCAGTGTACCGGCGTTCCGCGAAATCTCCGCGGAGGAGTTGGAGCGGGCGAGCGAGATCATGGATCGTTGCGGGCATGTGATCTGTGCCTTTGAAAAAGGGGCATATTTGCCGGAGGGCCTGCAGGAGCTGGTTTCCTACGCAGAGCATAGAGGTTACGAAAACATATAAAGGAGAATACAGGATATGGCAGGAAAAATCTATGGTATCGGGGTGGGCCCGGGTGATCCGGAGCTTCTGACTCTGAAGGCAAAGAAGATACTGGACGCGGCGGACGTAATCGCCGTCCCGGTCAAAGAGGCGGGCGAGTACAGCACGGCGCTGGAGATCATCCGTCCGGTCGTTGATCTTGATGGAAAGGAGATCATTGAGGTCGTCTTCCGTATGCTGCGGGATGAAGAAGAGCGCAGGAAATGTCGTGCCGCGGCCTGCGAGCAGCTGGCGGACCTGCTGCGTGGCGGCAAGGATATCGCGATGATTACTCTTGGCGATGTATCGGTCTACAGCACCTACATGTATGTGAATAATTATCTTGCGGAAGCCGGATTTGAGACGGAGATCATCCCCGGTATTCCGTCCTTCTGCAGCGGGGCGGCGAAGGCGCAGCTCGCGCTCATGGAGGGCAATGAAGGCCTGGCGATCGTGCCCTCGGCGAAGGAAAACCTGCTCGTGGATGCCGCGCTTGACCATTTTGAAAATATTGTCGTCATGAAGTCGGGCGGCAGCATTGAGAAGCTGATCGAAAAGCTGAAAGCGCGCGACATTCCGCTTTCTGCGGCGACCGTTTTAAGCTGCGTCGGCATGGAAAACGAATATATCGGGCCGCTTGATCCGGCGCGGGAGTACAGTTATTTCACCACAGTCATCATCAAGAAGGGGGAGTAGGAAATCATGGTATCATTTATCGGAGCGGGACCCGGTGATCCGGAGCTCCTGACGATCAAGGGAAAGAAGATTATCGACAGCGCGGATGTGATCATCTATGCGGGTTCGCTTGTCAATCCGCAGGTGCTTGCGGATGCGAAGGAGGGTGCTGTCATCTATAATAGTGCGACGATGAATCTCGACGAGGTGATCGCCGTCATGAAGGACGCGGAGGAAAAGGGCCTCAAGGTGGCGCGCGTGCACACCGGTGACCCGGCGATCTACGGCGCACACCGGGAGCAGATGGATAGGCTGGACGAGCTGGGCATCGACTATGAAGTGATTCCGGGCGTGAGTTCCTTCCTTGCGACCGCGGCAGTGCTGAAGAAGGAATATACGCTGCCGGGTGTCAGCCAGACGGTCATCCTGACCCGCATGGAGGGTAGGACGCCGATGCCGCCGAAGGAGAAGCTGCTCGACCTTGCGCAGCACAACGCGACGATGATCATTTTCCTGAGTGTCGGTATGCTGGACGAGATGTCCGGGATTCTGCGTCAGGCCTACCGTGATACCACGCCGGTGGCGGTCGTCTACAAGGCGACCTGGGAGGATCAGAAAATCGTGTACGGCGATCTCACAAACATCGCGGAGCGCGTGCGCGAGGCGGGTATTCGCAAGACGGCTCTCACGGTTGTCGGCGATTTCCTTGGAGATGAGTACGAGTTATCGAAACTCTACGACAAGACTTTTACAACGGAATTCCGAAAAGGAGTGACAGACTGATGGGTATCACACTGATCAGTATCAGCCATCAGGCGGCACCGCTTCAGATCCGGGAGATGTTTGCATTCCCGGAGGAGGTACAGGCTAAGCTGATGAAACAGATGATTGAGAAGGGCATCGCGGACGAGTGCGTGATTATCAGCACCTGCAACCGAACCGAAGTTTATACATATTCCGAATATCCGGACAGCAATTTTGCTGAAATGCAGGAGCTGCTGCTCGACTTTGCGAGTGCGCAGGATGTAGAGCATATGGGCGACTATATCCGCCTTTACAGCGGTTCGAAGGCGATCCGGCACCTGTTCCGCGTGACTGCGGGGCTGGATTCCATGGTGATGGGCGAGGATCAGATTCTCGGTCAGGTGAAGCGCGCGCATGAGTTCGCGCATGAGACGGGAACCTGTGGCGTATATCTGAACACGCTGTTCCGCTATGCGGTGACCGCGGCAAAGAAGGTGAAGACTGAGACAGACCTCTCCCGCACGACGGTGTCGACAGCGACGATGGCGATCAAGGCGGCGGAGCAGACCTTCGGCTCCCTGCATGGAAAGAAGGTCATGCTGATCGGCGCCTCCGGCAAGATTGGCAGCACCGTGCTCAAAAACCTGCAGTGCATTGAGGGGGCGGAGGTCTACATCACGGCTCGGAATATGGGGCAGGCAAGCGCGGATCCGCACCACAAGATCAGCTATCAGGTGATGGACTATGAGAAGCGCTATGAGCTGGTCAATGAGATGGACGTGATCGTCAGCGCGACGACGAGTCCTCATTACACGCTTACGTATGATAATCTCGCAAAATGTCTTGTGACGGAGAAACCGCGTGTACTGGTCGATCTGGCGGTGCCGATCGATATCGACGCGCGTGCGGGGAAGCTGCCCGGCGTGAAGCGCTATGATATCGACGACTTCCGTGAACTGGCGGCCGCAAATAATGAGAAGAAGCAGCATGAGGCGCTCGAGGCGGAACAGATGCTCGAAGAGTCGCGCAAGGATTTTGAGCGCTGGATGATCTTCCAGCAGGGGCTACCGAAGATCGCGAAGACGAAGGAATGGATGCTGCGCGAGGCGGAAAAGAAGGGCTTCGAGCGGGCGATCGACAAGATGTTTTACCGGTTGCGGGACAATTCCGAGCCGGAGGAGCTGCGGGCTTTTCTCGAGCATCTGGGCAGTGTGGAGTGAAAGCCCGTAGCGGGAAATGTGGAAAAGACAGGAAGAGGAGGAAATCTTCATGGGAAAATTATACGTGGTTGGCTTCGGCCCGGGCGGGAAGGAGCACATGACGCAGAAGGCGATCGACGTGATCACACAGGCAGATGTCGTGACCGGCTACACTACTTACGTCAATATTTTAAAGGAATATTTTCCGGATAAGAAATACATTGCGACGCCGATGATGCAGGAAGTGAAGCGCTGCGAGATGGCGGTCGAGGAGGCGATAAAGGATCAGACGGTCGCGATGGTTTCCAGCGGTGACAGCGGTATCTACGGCATGGCCGGCATCATCTATCAGGTGGCGGATGAGAAGCAGGCGGATATTGAGATCGAGACCGTGCCGGGCGTGACGGCGGCCAGCGCGGCGGCCTCTGTCCTGGGCGCGCCGCTGATGCACGATTTCGCAGTGATCTCTCTGAGTGACCTGATGACGCCGCTCGAGCTCATCATGAAGCGCGTGGACTGTGCGGGAGTCGGCGACTTGATCGTCTGTCTCTATAATCCGAAGAGTAAAAAGCGTACCGGTTATGTGGAGCAGGCGGCGGATATTCTGATGAAATACCGTTCCGACAAGATGCCGGTCGGTATTGTGCGGAACGCGGGCAGGAGCGATGAATCCTCCTGCATCACGACGCTTGGAGAGCTGAAAAATGCGGAAATTGACATGTTCAGCGTTGTCATTATTGGAAATTCCCAGACCTATACAAAGAACGGGAGAATGATCACACCGAGGGGCTACGCGGTGAAGCGGTAAGCCGCGCGGCGCAGGGAGGAACTATGCAGAGTATCATACGCATCGGGACCAGAAAGAGTAAGCTCGCGCTGGTTCAGACGGAGACCGTAAAACAGAAGATCGAGGAGCTTTTCCCGGAAATCCGGGTGGAGCTGGTGACCTTTTCTACAAAGGGCGACGAGCTGCTCGACCGCTCGCTCACCTCCTTCGGCGGGAAGGGCGTGTTCACACGGGAGCTTGAGGAGGCGCTGCTGAGCGGAGAGATTGACCTCGCCGTGCACAGCGCGAAGGACATGCCGATGGACTTCCCGAAGGAACTGCATATCGGCGCGGTCCTGCCGCGGGCGGCGGTGGAGGACGTGATCGTCACGCGCGCGGGCAGGCCATCGTGTTGCAAGTCGAAGACGGACGACATGAGGGAGGCTCTGAACGTATCATCAGCGACAAAAGATGAAGAAGGGGTTCATTGTATGAAGGCTGGGTCGGATGTCTCGGCAGCGACATCGCTTACGGAGCTGCCCCCCGGCAGCGTTGTCGGCACGAGCAGCCTCAGAAGGGAGCTGCAGATCCGCAGGATCAACCCGCTGGTAAAGATCAGAATGCTGCGCGGCAACGTGCAGACGCGGCTTCGCAAGCTGTCCGAGGGGCAGTACGACGCGATCGTCCTCGCGGCGGCGGGGCTTAAGCGCCTTAGGCTCGATCAGGATTCTTCTTTCCATTATGAGTACCTTGCGCCAGAGAAGTGTCTCCCCGCGGCGGGACAGGCGATTCTCGCAGTGGAGAGCCGGGAGGGGCATCTCGCGGAACTGCTTGAGAAGCTGAACGACCCGCGTTCGGCGGTGATGCTGAGTGCGGAGCGTGCGTTCCTGACAGAGATCGGCGGCAGCTGCAATGCGCCGGCGGCGGCGCTTAGTCGCCTGAATGGAGATATCCTGCGCATGGATGCGATGTTTGCCTCTGACGGCATTCACATGAAAAAAGTTTCCGGGGAAAGTGTGACCGGACTGGATACCGGGAAAGCAGCGGAGCTTGGCACAGCGCTTGCGAAAAAAATACGGACAGGAAAGGTCTGGCTCGTTGGCGCGGGTCCCGGAAATAAGGACCTGATCACGCAGAAATGCCTTTCCTGCGTCCGCGCGGCGGATGTGATCGTCTATGACAGCCTTGCGACGGATTCGCTTTTAAATGAGGCACGGCCCGACGCGGAACTTATCTATGCGGGAAAGCGTTCATCTCACCACCATCTGAAGCAGGAGGAGACGAACGCGCTGTTGATCCGTCTGGCGAAGGAGGGGAAAAATGTTGTGCGCCTCAAGGGAGGCGATCCTTTCATCTTCGGGCGTGGCGGAGAGGAAGCCGAAGAGCTTCTGGCGGCGGAGGTTCCCTTTGAGATCGTCTGCGGCGTGTCGTCCTGCTACAGCGCCCCGGCCTACGCGGGAATACCGGTGACGCACCGCGACCACGCTTCTTCCTTTCATGTGATCACGGGTCATGAGGGCAGCCACAAGACCTCGAACGTACTCGATTACGCGACGCTCGCGCGGGAGGAGGGAACGCTCATCTTTCTGATGGGACTAAAGAATCTCCCGAATATTGTGAAAAACCTCATTGAAAATGGAAAAGATAGCAGCACGCCTGCCGCGGTGATTCAGGAAGGCACGACCGCGCGCCAGAAGGTGACGGTGGGGACGCTCGAAACGATCGTGGAGGACGCGAAGGAGGCGGGGATACAGACCCCGGCGATCACGCTTGTCGGGGATGTAGCTTCGCTTCGCGAAAAGATTGACTGGTTCGGGAAAATGCCGCTCTCCGGAAAACGGGTGCTTCTGACTGCTACGCCGAAGATGGTAAAGGAGCAGGCGGAGGTTCTCGAGGCGGAGGGGGCGGAAACGATCCGCTTCAGCCTGATCTACACGCAGCCGCTTTTCTCAGATGAAATTGCCAGGGCAGTGGAACAGCTCTCTGACTACAGCTGGCTTGTCTTTACGAGCAGTAATGGCGTGGATATTTTCTTCGATTACCTGCTGGAGTGCGGAAAGGATCTACGGAGTCTTGCCGGAATCAAAATTGCGGTGATCGGAGATGGGACGCGGCGCGCGCTCGCCGCGCGCGGTCTTAAGGCCGATTTCATTCCAGACTCTTTCAGCAGCAAAGCACTCGCAAAGGAGTGGATTCCGACGCTCACGAAGACGGACCGTATCCTGCTTCTGCGCGCCGAGGAGGCATCGCTGGAGCTGAACCGTGCGCTCGACGCGGCGGGCATCTTCTATACAGCGGACGCGCTCTACCGCACGGCGGTCGATATGCGAAAGGAAGAGGAACTGCGCCGCCTCCTGCAGGATGTAGACTATGTGACACTGTGCAGCGCCTCCGCGGCACGAGCCTTTGCCTCAATGACACAGGGACTGGAATATCACGCGCAGGTCGTCTGTATCGGCCCGGTGACAGAGAAGGCGGCGCGCGCGGAAGGAATCCCGGTGGGACAGTCCGCGGTGGTCTACGATGCGGAGGGTATCCGGGACGTGCTGCTCTATGAGGCGAGATGAAGATGGAACTCCTGCGTGGTAGGAACGTTTATGATCCTTTGTTGCAGACGGTCTTTTCTGTGTGTTATACTGTATGGAAGCCGTATACTTCTATATAGGAAATGCCATAAATTACTTCCATATAATGTTTTCTGTACCGATTTTTGCTGTGTGTAAACGCAGAATTTACGTTTCGAAAATCGCGTGCATTCCTCGGAGGGACTATAGTAGACGGCAAATTTATTTGACGTTTATTACAGTTTGTACAGGCTGAGGCGATGAAAAATGAGATATCATATTCCGGACAGAGTACTGAGAGATCTGACAGCGATTGCTGAAAAACATGAAGTGCAGCGTATTACTCTTTTTGGCTCGAGGGCCAGAGGGACGCATACGGAGCGCAGTGATATTGATATCATGGTGCAGGACGGCGATTTCGACGGATTTTACTGGGATGTCCGGGAAAATGTGCATTCACTTCTGTCCTTTGATGTGATAGATGGGAATAAAAAGATCTCCGATGAACTGAGGGAAGAGATAGAGAGGGAGGGGGTCGTGATCTATGAAAAAGCTTGAGAATTTCTCAAACTGTCTGAAGATTCTGAAAGACGCCGACTTCGGGATGGCAGATGACAATGAGATATACCGGACCGGCGTGATCGGACAGTTCAACCTTACATTTGAGCTCGCGTGGAAAGCCCTGCAGGAGGTGCTTCGCCTGCATGGCGTGGAGGCGGCCGCCACCGGTTCGCCCAGAGAAATCATACAGGCGGGTTATAAGGCGGGTTTTGTCGATGATTCAGCGGCCTGGCTTCTGATGCTGAAAAAGCGGAACAGTTCGGTTCATCTGTACGATGAGGAGGCTGTGGACGAGATGCTGCTTTTGACTCGCGACAGCTTCATCCCGGCGTTCTGTGAACTGGAAAAAACACTTTACCAAAAAATGGAAGAACTTGCGGATGAGGAAACAGATTTGTGATGGAACTTCTGCACGGCGGAAATATTTATGATGAAAATCTGAATATGGAGGGCGACATCCCGCTTCTCGACTTCTCCGCGAATATCAACCCACTGGGGATGCCGGAGAGCGTGCGGAGCGCGGTATGTGATGCACTGGATCTCGCGCACAACTATCCGGATCCGCTGTGCCGGAAGCTGCGCGCGGCGCTGTCGGAAGAGTATGAACTTCCGGCAGAGTTTTTTCTGTGCGGAAACGGCGGCGCGGATCTCATCTATCGGCTGGCTTATGCCCTGCGTCCGAAACGGGCGCTTCTGACTGCGCCGACTTTCGCGGAGTATGAGGAAGCCCTGAAGCAGACAGGGACGGAGCTGCGCTTCTATGAGATGCAGAGGGATTTTGTTGTGCGGGAGGATATTCTCGCGCAGATGGATGATTCCATCGATGTGATGTTCCTCTGCAACCCGAACAACCCGACCGGGCTGCTTGTGGATGAGGATTTGCTGCTTCGGATTCTGGAGAAGGCGAGGCAGCGCGGCATTCTGTTCGTGCTGGACGAGTGCTTTCTTGATTTCACCGGGCAGCCGGAGCGCTCGCTCGTGCCGTATGCGGGACAGTCCCCGCATCTTCTGATTCTGAAATCCTTCACAAAGATGTATGCGATGCCGGGACTTCGGCTCGGCTACTGTATCTGCTCCGATAAAGAGCTTCTCGCGCGTATGGCCGTTGCCGGGCAGTGCTGGGGCGTCAGCGTCCCCGCTTCCGAGGCCGGGATTGCTGCGCTGAAGGAAAAAGAATACACGCAGTGCGCGATCCGCCTTGTCCGTAAGGAGCGTATTTTTCTGAAATCGGAGTTGGAGAAGCTGGGCTTCGAGGTCTGGGACGGGCAGGCGGACTATCTGTTTTTCCGCGCGCCAGGTGTGCATGACCTCTATGAGCGGCTTCTGCCGCAGCGCATCCTGATCCGCCGCTGTACGAATTACCGTGGTCTGGATGATACATACTATCGCGCAGCAGTAAAAAATCATAAGGAGAATGAGCGGTTGATGCAGGCCATTGCATCAGTCGTGTGAAATACATATGAACAGGGATCTGACTGTGGGAGCGCCTGATAAGGTGCTCTGGAAATTCTGTCTGCCACTCTTTGGCAGCGTCATTTTTCAACAACTGTACAATATAGCCGACAGTCTTGTAGCGGGACATTTTATTGGCGAGACCGCGCTGGCGTCCGTCGGCAACAGTTATGAGGTCACGCTGATCTTTATTGCGTTTGCGATGGGCTGCAATATCGGCTGTTCTGTCATTGTCTCGCAGTTTTTTGGCGCGCGCGATTACGGTAAAGTAAAGACAGCCGTGTTCACGTCGTGGATTGCAAGCGCGGCGCTGTGTGCAGTGCTGATGCTGGCTGGCGCGCTCGGCTGCGGAGCGCTGCTTAACGCAATCAACACGCCAGCTGAGGCCTTTGCGGACTCGCGCTTATATCTTAATATTTATATACTCGGTCTGCCGTTTGTGTTCTTCTATAATATTTCGACCGGTATTTTCTCTGCACTGGGCGATTCGCGGACGCCGTTTCTGTTCCTGGCAGTATCGTCCACGGCAAATATTGCAGTCGATATCCTGTTTGTGACGACATTTCAGATGGGCGTTGCGGGCGTTGCTTGGGCGACCTTCCTTTGTCAGGGAGTGAGCTGCGTGCTCGCGGTGATTGCGGTGACGCGTCATCTGAAGACGATCCCATCCACCGGGCGCGTACCGCTGTTTTCGTTTCCGATACTGAGGAGGATTGCGATCATCGCGATCCCGAGCATGCTGCAGCAGAGCTTCATTTCGGTGGGCAATATCGTGATTCAGGGTGTGATCAACGGTTTTGGCACCGGCGTCATGGCGGGCTATTCTGCCGGAGTCAAGTTGAACAATCTTGTTATCACGTCTTACACGACAATCAGTAATGGTATCTCTAATTATACAGCGCAGAACATCGGAGCCGGGAAGCGGCCGCGCGTGAAGGAGGGTTTCCGCGCCGGGCTGAAGCTTGTCTGGACGCTTAGCATTCCCTTTGTGATTTTCTATTTTGTGTTCGGCGGGATCGCGCTCCGGTTCTTTCTGGATGAGCCGACGACGACTGCGCTGCAGACCGGCATCACGTACCTGCGTATTTTATCACCGTTTTACCTGATAGTCTCCGCGAAGCTTGTCGCGGACGGTATTCTGAAGGGTGCGGGTCTTATGCGCGAATTCATGATCGGCACGTTTACCGATCTGTTCCTGCGTGTGGCGCTGGCGGTTCTGCTTGCCGGGACTTTCCTCGGCGCGACCGGCATCTGGTGTGCCTGGCCGATTGGATGGACGGTTGCATCTGTGATATCTCTGCGGTTTTACCGAAAACAGGACTGGTCATAAGCGGATGTTGTCTGTGTCCTTTTTTTCTGTTATAGTTGAAACGATGAAGTTTTTACATGTCAAAATGGAGGGAATGAAAAATGAGCAAAACATACGAAGAAATCCGGGAGTACATCGGAGATCCGGATCAGCTGATGACGCTGCGGGACGGAACGCTGCGGGGCGGTTTTCAGGAAGGCGTCCGCTTTCTGGAGGTGACGAACGGCGGAAATCTGTCCGTGACGGTACTGCCGGATCGCTGCATGGATATCTATCAGGTGCGCTATAAGGGCAAAAATATGAATTATCTGGCGCCCTGTGGGATTGTCGCGCCGGAGTATTATGACGCGCAGGGTACGCGCTGGCTGCGGAGCTTCTTTGTCGGCATGCTGACCACGCTGGGACTGGCGCATGTGGGGGTTCCGCGTGTCCTTGAGGACGGTGAGGAGCTGGGACTACACGGCAGGATCGGCAATACGCCGGCGGAGAATGTCAGCGCTCAGCGAGGCCTGCATGGAGAGGCGCCGACGATCTGTCTGGAGGGGACGATGCGTGAGGCCCGTCTGTTCGGGGAGAACTTAAGTCTTCATAGGAAGCTTGCATTTGAATACGAGAGCGACAGCATTCTTCTGACGGATACGATTACCAATCATGGATTCGGCGATCAGACATTCATGTACGCGCTGCATCTCAATTATGGATATCCGCTTCTGGAGGAAGGGACGAAGCTGATCTTCGACAGCTTGGAGATGATGCCGCGCGAGGCGCATGCGGCGAAATATGTAGACACCTGGCAGCAGATCGAGGCGCCGGGCTATCCCTATCCGGAGCGCTGCTATTTCCATAAGATAAAGAAGGATGCCCAGGGAATGGCGCAGTATACGATTTTCAACGAGAAGCGCAGGATCGGCGTTAACGTCCAGTACAACGGCAATGACTTTCCGTACTTCTGCGAGTGGAAGATGCTCGGGAAGGGCGAGTACGCGCTGGGACTGGAACCCTTAAATACCAGCCTGGACGGACCGAAGACGGGACAGGAAGGCTGCGACGCGCCGGTGCTAAAGCCGGGCGAGAGCAAAACCTATACAGCCAGGTTGAATTTTATCGATCAGTGTCCGGATGTGACGGAGGACTGATGTCGGCGGAGCAGGTGCTGAAGCTGGCTGCAGTTATCTGAGAAAATTTTATGCAGATAAAAAACGCAGGGGCAAGATTCTCCTGCGTTTTTGTCTGCTATTTTATTTTTCATATTATTTTGGGTTCATTTATTAATTTTAGATCCCGGTTTTGTCATAGTGCTTCGCGGAAGTTGAGCAGCTTTGCCGCGGGCATGTTCAGGGCATCCGCAATATCGAGCAGTGTATCCATCGAAATGGAGGTGGGCATATTTGGCGCCTCAATGTTGCTCATATGGGTGCGGCTGATGCCTGCGCGCTCGGCGAGCTGCATCTGAGTCAGGCCATTTAACTTTCTGTAATAGGCGATATTGAGCCCAATCAGTTTATATTCTGTCTGATGTTTACTATCCATGATTTCACCCCTTTACAAGTTTAATGAAAGAACGATGACAAATAAACAATGTAGTATTTGCTATATGCAATTAGATAATTTGCAAATGCAAAAAATAAGTGCTATAATAAGAAAAATGAAGGGGAAACGAAAGAGGAAGAGCGCATGGCAAAGAAAAACCGCCTGA
Source organism: Lachnospiraceae bacterium (assembly GCA_021203465.1). Lineage (GTDB taxonomy): Bacteria > Bacillota > Clostridia > Lachnospirales > Lachnospiraceae > Hominiventricola. Next base: position 33,552 of record JAJQBC010000016.1, read on the forward strand.
TGCCGGGGCAGAAGATTGGAAGACTGACGCTTGTGTCAGAAGCACCGACGAAAAAAGGGCATCGTTACTGGAACTGCCTGTGTGACTGCGGAACAGAAGCTGTTATAGAGGAGAGCCATCTGAAATCCGGTCACACCAAAAGCTGTGGCTGTCTTGTCCGGGAGCGGGGCAGCAAAAGCATGGTCAATCTTGCGGGAAGACATTTCGGCAGACTGACAGCAGTAGAACCGACAGCTTCCAGAAACAGAGGCTCAGTGGTCTGGCGGTGCCTCTGTGACTGCGGATGTGAGACATTCTGTTCGGCGGACGCGCTGGTTCACGGTAATGTACGAAGCTGCGGCTGTCTTCAGGAAGAGCAGAGGAAGAAGAATATGAAGACAGCCATCCATTTTGTGGACGGTACCTGCGTGGAAAAAATTGCCTGTCAGAAAGAATCCGCAGCGAACACCAGCGGCCACCGGGGCGTGTATTGTCGTGAGAATGGGAAATGGCGGGCTTCTATGGAATTTCAGAGAAAGCGGATCAACCTAGGCACTTACGATACGTTTGAGGAGGCTGTAGCCGCCCGCCTGAATGGGGAGGAGATCTACCGCAATTTTCTGACGGAATATTACGCGAACAAACAGTAAAAATGTAAATTACGGCAGCCCTGCCTTGAGAACCCCAGCATAGAGAACTGCCGGGGTTTTGTGTGCAGAGAAAATATGGTCAAGAACCTACAAAGTGTGTTATATGGAAGAATCATTTGTGTGATATTGTTTTTATGCGGGATTCGGAACAAGGAGACAGGGAAAATGATACCACAGAAAGGTGCAGAAGGAGGAGGAAAATGGGGAAAAATAAGGAAACGATAATCCATCAGGAGGGGAAACAGGAACTGGAAAGACTGCTTCGCTGGATTGCAGAAAATCAGGAGCAGTGGCTGTGTATCTGCGATCCGGAATATTTCGGCCTGCCGATAAAAAAGAGGCGGGAACTGATCGCGAATCTCAAGGAAGCAGGGCTGTACACAGCGGCCTATATCGCGTTCTGGTCTGCCGGCGCGCGATCGCCGGAGCTGGAAAATGTCCGGACCCAGCTGGTGAGCGAGGTAATTGCGGAGCTTCCGGTGGATGAGGTTATGGAGCGAATGGATAGAATTCTGGAAATTTATAAATAAACAGGAAGCAACGACACACCGGCTGGCCATTATGGCCAGCCGGTTTTTTTCTGCAATTTACAATTCGAAAATATGAAAATGCAAATAAATCGAAAATTGCAAATGCAAAATTATATGTTATAATAAACAAAAATGTCGCATCGACGCTGAACTGTGATG
>JAJQBC010000040.1 GCA_021203465.1 Lachnospiraceae bacterium
TATTAAAAATTTTTCGCGGATGTGTTCAACTTGCACTTGCAATTTTCGAAAAGAATTTTATTTGCATTCATTTGCAGATTTTCATGTAAACCATAGCAAAGGGAAAGAATGGCGGCCTGTTTACCCCTGGGATAGACAGTCTAAAAAGAGCTGTAAAAGCGGGCTCATCCACTTATTCTTATGATGAGCGCAGGCGATGGTTAGCTTTTTATCTTTGCCTTGCAACTGTGGCCGCCTGTGCAAGCTATATGATGAAAGAATGACCGGAGGGAAAACACACTGTCATATTTACTTTTTCCAGTTGCAGCAGGGCAATTTTCTTTTCAATACCGCCTGCGTAGCCTGTTAAACTGCCGTTTGCGCCCACTACTCTGTGGCAGGGCACGATAATAGAAATTGTGTTTCGCCCTACTGCGCCTCCGACAGCCTGCGCAGACATATGGGTCAGTCCCTTTTTCACGGCAAGCTCTTTTGCGATTCCTCCGTATGTGGTTGTCTTACCGTAAGGAATGGTGCAAAGTATTTCCCATACTTCATTTTGAAACGGCGTTCCGGTAAAATGCAGCGGCAATGTAAAATCCGGTTCCTGACCGGAAAAATATATATCCAGCCATTGTTTTGTCAGATCAAAAACTGGCAGTTCTTTTTCTTCGTGCGTATGGTGCAGATGTAGTGCAAAATACTTTTGTCCCTCAAACCATAAGCCGGTCAGTCCGGTTTTATCCGCTGCCAGAAGGATTTCTCCAAGAGGAGAATGGTAATGATTAATATATTGCATGAAATGCCCCTTTCTTGAATGTATCCTTACACATTATCTTAAATTTGATGGTTTTAACATATCATCAAAGAAGGAAGAATACAACATGACACACTTGCTTTTTTATTGGGCTGCGCAATGCAGGCAGGTGATGAGTCAATCCAATATTATCATGCACACAACGGAGGATGGGTTAACAAAGATAGAGGCCACTTTTGACGAGGATACAGTCTGGTTGTCCATGGATCAGATGCGGTTCATGGCAGGGGCTTGTCGGATTCAGAAAACCAGAGTAGAATGATAAATGGAATTGACATTATATAAAGGACAGATGCGGAACATGAAAAAGAATAAAGTAATCAGCACAGGAATCATCATCATTCTGCTTATTGCTCTGGTTGCCGGCGCGGGGCTTTATTTCACATTGAGATCCTGGCCGCTGCGCTTTAAAAAGGAGTTGAATACCTTTTTCGGCGAGGGAAACTGGGAAAAGATTTCCGCGGAGACGAATGAGAGTAAGATGTACTCGGTTCATCATTATTCTTCCGACGGGCTGTATGATTACGACAGTGCCGGTACTTATACAAAGTGGTATCTGCTGTATACAGGCGGGGACGAAGAGGAAATATGGACAATTACAGATCACACATACAGGATTAATCACAATAAATACAGTTTTCTGAGTCCTAAAAGTTATTCAGCGAAGCAGGCCTTGGTTCTGGAGCTCATGGAGATATCCCGTGATATTGCGGCGGAGGAAGTCCAGTATAATCTGCTGACGAAAGTGTTAAGTGAGGAGCAGGCGGAATGCCTGCGCGTCAATATTTCCTATCACAATGGGAACCCGTCGCCGTCCTTCTATGATCAGCTTGCCGGACAGGACTGGTTTAATGTGAACGAATCTACCGCTGAGCAGTATCTGAAAACGGATCTGTACGAATTCTACATTGATATTTTGCTGTATGATTATAAGTTCAGCAAGCTGTCGGAGGCAGATCAGGAAGATCTGCTGAACAGTCTGGACGCGATGGAACAGCTGCTTCTGGACACTTACGGGGAGTATGCGGATTACGAGATTTACCTGGGCGAGGGATACAGTGCTGAGACTTCCAGGTAATATATAAATGTGAGGTAAGAAGGGAGATCATTATGAAAAAGATTAAATGGGGCATTCCGTGGACAGCGTGTTGAAGAGTATCGGTTATTGACAAGCTGCATGAAAGGCAGCAGAATGGAGGCTTCCAATGAAGATCAAACTGAATCCGGATGAAGAAATTGTGAAGGTGGTAAAGGCGGGTCTGAAGGAAAAAGGCGGATATTGTCCCTGCCGCCTGGACAGAACCGAGGATACTAAATGTATGTGCAGAGAGTTCAGGGAGCAGATTGCAGACCCCGATTTTGAAGGCTTCTGCCATTGTATGCTCTATTATAAGGAAAAATCATAATTCCGATATTGACTGTGTGCAATTCGAGGAAGTTAAAGGTGCTGTCAAAAATCATCGGATAGGGGGAGCTTGCGAATCCGGACGCTGCGTGCTAGAATAGCGGAAGAAAAGTCATGGGAGGTGCAGACTTGAAGGTATTGCACATTGGAAAAAAAGAAAATATGGAGCGAAATACGGAGAGGACGGATTTCACTGATAGCGTAGAGGTGGTCAGCCTGCCGATGGGTCTTCCGACGGATCGCTATCTCGAGGTCTGCCCGGATGCGGAGGTCATTGTCGCGGACGCGATCGCGCCGGTGCCGGGGGAGCTGATCCGTGGTCTGCCGCATCTTCAGATGATTCACTCTGAGGGCGTTGCTTACAATCAGATTGATATCGAGAGCGCGCGGGAATGCGGCGTCTATGTCTGCAACTGCGCAGGGATGAACGCCTCCGCGGTCGCGGAGCAGACAGTACTGCTGATGATGGTTCTTCTGAAGGATGTGATCGCGGGCGATAAGGCGGTGCGCGTGGGACAGCAGATCCAGAAGAAGGAAGGCTATATGACGCGCGGCGACTTAAAGGAGCTGCGGGATTGCCGCGTCGGTCTCATCGGCTTCGGCGATATCGGGAAATGCACGGCGAAGCTGCTCTCCGCTTATGGCGCACAGAACTTTTATTATAAGCGGACGCCGCTCAGCGCGGAGGAGGAGCGGGAATACGGTGTCGTGTATCTTGCGCTGGATGAGCTGCTCGCGGGCTGTGATATCGTGAGCCTTCACCTGCCGGTGACGCCGCAGACGGAGCATATGTGCGATGCGGCTTTTTTCGCAAAGATGAAGCATGGCGCATATTTTGTCAATACTTCCAGAGGAGAGCTTGTGGACGACGAGGCGCTGGTCGAGGCGTTGCGCAGTGGCCGCGTCGCGATGGCCGGCCTCGATACGCTCGACCATGAACCGGTCGCGCAGGATCACATCCTCGTGCAGCAGCCGGAGGAAATCGCGGGGAAAATTCTGTTCAGCCCGCATATCGGCGGTATCACGGCATCGAGTTTCCGCCGCGGTTACGCGATGATCTGGGAGAATATTCGGAGAGTTGCGGAGGGTGAGCGCCCTCAAAATGTGAGATAAGAGGGAGCAGGACATGTTTATCATCGCAGGTCTGGGCAATCCGGGCGGCAGATACGAAAAGACAAGGCATAATACCGGCTTTCGGGTCATCGACCGGCTGGCCGACAAATATCATATAGAGATGAAGCTGAATCGGCACCGGGCCATTGTTGGGACGGGCGTCATCGAGGGTGTGAAGGTCATGCTGGTGAAACCGCAGACCTATATGAATGCGAGCGGGGAGAGTATCGGGGAGATCGTGGATTTCTACAAGGTTGATCCGGAGACGGAGTTGCTCGTGGTTTTTGATGATGTCTCGCTCGAGCCGGGGCAGATCCGTATTCGCAAAAAAGGCAGTGCAGGCGGGCATAACGGCGTCAAGAATATTATTGCACACCTTGGAACACAGGCCTTCCCTCGGATCAAGATAGGCGTTGGCGAGAAGCCGGCAGGTTGGGATCTGGCGGATTACGTGCTGGGCACTTTCCCGAAGGAGGATGAGGAGCGGGTGAAGGAGGCCTGCGAGAGGGCGACGCGAGCGGCGGCGCTGCTTTTGACGGACGGTCCGGACAAAGCGATGAATGATTATAACCAGAGGTGATGCATGGATACCTTTTATGAGCCGCTTCTGGAGATGGAAGCCTTTTCTCGGGTGAGAGATGCGCTCGCGAAGGAGGAGGGGCTGCAGCTGATCACCGGCTGTGTGGACTCCCAGAAGACGCATCTGATGTACAGTCTGGGCCGGGACTGGCCCGTGAAGCTGATTTTAACTTATAGTGAACTGAAAGCGAAGGAAATCTATGAGGAGTATCAGACACTGGATGAAGAAGTGTTTTACTGTCCTCCGAAAGATTTTCTCTTTTCGCATATCGATATTCAGGGAAAAGAGCTGCTGCGCCAACGAGTTCTCGCCGTGAGCCGTCTGCTGGAGCGCGGGGAGTGTGTGATCGTGACGACGCTCGATGCCTGCATGGCGCCGATGCCGCCGCTGGCAAATCTTCGGCAGAGTATCCTAACCGTTAGGGAGGGCAGTATTGTCGATATCGGAGCGATGAAGACGAAGCTCGTGCGGATGGGCTACGAACGCACAGGGCAGGTCGAAATGCCCGGACAGTTCGCGGTGCGCGGTGGTATTATCGATATTTACCCGCTGACCGAGGAGTGCCCGCTACGTATCGAACTCTGGGACGACGAGGTGGACTCGATTCGTAGCTTTGACGTGGAGAGCCAGCGCTCACTCGAGAAGATCGAGGAGTTGACGCTGTATCCGGCTGCGGAGTTTGAGGCGGAGGGGAAGGCGCAGGAGGGCGTGAGCCTGCTGGATTATCTGAAAGAATTTCGTGCGCTGGTATTTCTCGATGAGGCGAACCGTCTGCTGGAGAGCGCGGAGGCTGTAGAGAAGGAATATATTCAGAGCTATGAGAATCGTGCGGAAAAGGGAGAGATTGGCGGAGGGGAAGCTCCGGAGATGATTCCCTGCACTCAGGTGGTCGCCAGATTGAATTGTCTGCGTGGTGCGGCGCTGGGAACGCTGGAGACGCAGGACCGGCGGATCGAGGTTCGCGGCCGCTTCAGCGTGGATGCGCGCTCGGTGCAGTCCTACAACCAGCACTTTGAGCTGCTTGTGCAGGATCTGAAGCGCTGGAAACGTGAGAAATACCGCGTGGTTTTGCTCTGTGCTTCGCGTACGCGCGGTCGTCGGCTGGCTCAGGAACTGCTGGATCAGGGTTTAAGCGCATTCTACAGTGAGGATGCGGGACGTGTTGTGCAGCCCTGTGAGATTATGGTTACGCATGGAAATATATGGCGCGGTTACGAGTATCCGCTGATTCATTTTGCGGTGGTTGCTGAGACGGACGTATTTGGTCGTGAAAAAAAGAAGCCAAGGCGGCGGCAGCGCACCTATGAAGGACGCGCGATCGGGAGCTTTTCTGATCTGTCAGTGGGCGATTATGTAGTGCACGAGAACCACGGTCTCGGTATTTACCGCGGTATTGAGAAGATCACAGTCGACCATGTGGTGAAAGACTACATGAAAATCGAGTATAGCAAGGGTTCTTTCCTCTATATCCTTGCCACGCAGTTTGATTCGATCCAGAAATACGGAAGCTCCGACAGCGAGAAGGCGCCGAAGTTGAATTCGCTGGGCGGCTCGGACTGGAAGAAGACGAGTTCGCGCGTGCGCGGCGCGGTGGAATTGGTTGCAAGGGATCTGGTTGAGCTCTATGCGGTCCGTCAGGCGGAGAAGGGCTACGTCTATGGGCCGGACACGGTCTGGCAGAAGGAATTTGAAGAACTTTTTCCCTACGAGGAGACGGAGGATCAGCAGCGGGCGATCGAGGAGACCAAGGCGGATATGCAGAGTGAGCGGATCATGGATCGGCTGATCTGCGGCGACGTGGGCTATGGAAAGACGGAGGTCGCGCTGCGCGCCGCATTCAAGGCCGTGCAGGAGAGCCGTCAGGTCGTTTTTCTTGTACCGACGACGATCCTCGCCCAGCAGCACTACAATACCTTCTTGCAGCGCATGAAGAATTTCCCGGTTCGGGTCGAACTGCTGTGCCGCTTCCGCACGCAGGCAGAGCAGAAAAAGACGGTTGCCGATTTGAAAAAGGGTCTTGTGGATATCGTAATCGGTACCCACCGTGTGCTTTCAAAGGATGTTGCGTACAAGGATCTCGGCCTTCTGATCATCGACGAGGAGCAGCGCTTCGGCGTGGCGGACAAGGAAAAGATCAAGAAGCTGCGGACGAATGTAGATGTGCTGTCTTTGTCGGCGACGCCGATCCCGCGGACGCTGCATATGAGCCTCGCGGGGATTCGCGATATGAGCGTGCTGGAGGAGCCGCCTATGGACCGCGTGCCGGTGCAGACCTATGTGTGCGAGTATGATGAGGAGATGGTGAGGGCAGCGATTCACCGGGAGCTCGCGCGCGAGGGGCAGGTCTACTATGTCTATAACCGCGTGGACACAATCGCGGATGTGGCAGCGAGGATCCAGCAGCTTGTGCCGGAGGCCAATGTGGCCTGGGCGCACGGCAGAATGAAGGAGGACAGCCTAGAGCGGATCATGTACAGCTTTATTCAGGGGGAGATCGACGTGCTGGTGTCCACGACAATCATCGAGACCGGCATGGATATTTCCAATGTCAATACGATCATCATTCATGACGCAGACCGGATGGGACTTTCCCAGCTCTATCAGCTCAGAGGCAGGGTTGGACGCTCAAACCGAACGGCTTACGCCTTTCTTCTATATAAGAAGGATAAAATGCTCAAGGAGGTGGCGGAGAAGCGTCTGCATGCGATCCGCGAGTACTCTGATCTCGGCAGCGGTTTTAAGGTCGCGATGCGGGATATGGAGATCCGCGGCGTCGGCACACTGCTCGGCGAGCGGCAGCACGGCCATATGCAGGCGGTCGGCTACAGCCTGTACTGTAAGATGCTGAATGAGGCGGTGCTGCGCCTGAAGGGCGATAAACGTGGACCGGAGGAGGACTTCGAGACGGTGGTCGACATTCAGATCGATGCTTTCATCCCGGACAGCTATATCCGGAACGAATCGTTGAAGCTGGATATTTACCGCAGAATCGCGACGGTGGAAGATGAAGCGGAAAAGGAAGACATGCTCGAGGAGTTGATTGACCGCTTTGGCGAGCCGCCGACGGCAGTGTTGAACCTGCTCGAGATTACGGTTCTGCATGGCGCAGCGCACGGTCTCTACATTCGGGACATCAAGGCAAGGCCGGATCAGATCACCTTCACCATGTATGAGCGGGCCCGCATTCAGGCTGCGCGTATTCCGGAGCTTCTTGAGCGGATGGAGGGAGCCATGAGCTTTCGCCGTGCGGAGCCGCCGCAGTTTATCTGCGGCCTGCAGGGCGGCCGAAGGCGCTTTTCCGGCACACTCATCAATATCACAAAGCAGGTTCTCGAGGAGATGGAGATTCTGCGGGAAATGCAGTAAAAGCGAAAGTGAAAGATTTGTTAAAAGAGTTGCTTTGATGAAAAAAAAAGATTATAATCAGTAACGATTATAATCGGAGCGCGGAGTGCCGCGCGACTGGGAAGAAATAGATTTCAGCAGGAGGATACAGATTATGAAGAAGAAAATGGCGTGTCTGATCGCGCTTATGCTGACGGCATCGATGATGTTGGGCGGCTGCTCGGGTTCGACGATTGATTATACCGCGGAAGCGGTCAGTGTGGACGGCGTGTCCATCCCGCTTGCAGAGCTCAATTTTTATCTGCGCTATCAGCAGGTCGAGATGCAGTCCATGTATGCCACCTATTTTGGGGATGATTTCATGAACCAGGACCTGACAGGAACCGGTTCCGTATATGGGGAGACGGTTCGCGATTCGGTTCTGGAGATGCTGGAAGAGTTTTATGTGATCGAGGCGCATGCGGATGAGCTGGGTGTCTCGCTGGATGAGGATGATGAGAGCGCGATTGCAGAGGCGGTGGAGACTTTCCTTGCTGCCAATGACAGCGACACGTTATCGCTCATGTCGGCGGATGAGGAGACTGTGACACATGTGCTGGAGCTGCTCCGGCTGCAGGTAAAGGTGTACAACTATCTGGCAACCACGATCGACACGGAGGTGGATGAGGAGGAAGCGGCACAGAAGTGCATCACTTATGTGAGCTATTCTACTGCGGGAACGACGGACGACGATGGGAACACCGTAGATTTGACTGATGAAGAGCTCGATGAGATCCGCACGGAGCTGGAGACGATACGTGACGAGGCTGAGGAGAGCGGGGATCTCAGTACGGCTGCGGAAGATCATGAGCTGAGTGCGGTTACGACGACCTATGGATCGAGTGACGAGACGCTGGATGAGAATCTGAAGGCGGCTGCGGACGAGCTTTCAGACGGAGAATTTGCCGATATCGTGGAGGGTGACGGCTATTATTATCTCGTCTATATGGAGAGCACCTACGATGAGGATGCGACGCAGACGGAGATCGAGAGTATCCTCGAAGAGCGCGAGCAGGAAGCCTACAGCGATTGGCTCGACGCGCTGGTGGAGGAAGCGGAGATCGTGGTGAACGACAGTGTGATAGAAAAGCTTAACTTTGAACGGATTTTCACTGAGAAGACGGAAGAGGAGACTGTAGAGGATGACGCGGAGGCCGCCACGGACGAGACTGTGGAGGATGATGCGGAAGAAAGCACGGAAGAGGAGGCCGCCGCGGAGGAAGCGGAGACGGAAGAGTCCGAAGAGTAACGGACGGAAGGGAGCTTCTTAATGAGCGTGACACAGAATCTGACATTGATGACGGATCTGTATGAACTGACGATGATGCAGGGATACTTTAAGAATCCCGTGCAGGAGACGGCGATCTTTGATGCATTTTACCGCACAAACCCGTGTGGGAATGGCTATGCGATTGCAGCGGGACTTGATCAGGTGATTGATTATATCAAAAATTTGCACTTTTCTTCGGAAGACATAGCGTATCTGAGGAGTCTCGCGATTTTTGATGAAGATTTTCTGGATTACCTTGGGAAATTCCGTTTCAGCGGCGATATCTACGCGATTCCGGAAGGAACGGTGGTATTTCCCAGAGAGCCGCTGATCAAGGTGATCGCGCCGATTATGGAGGCGCAGCTTGTGGAGACGGCGATCCTGACGATCATCAACCATCAGAGCCTGATTACGACGAAGGCGGCCCGGGTGGTGAATGCAGCCCGGGGCGACGGCATCATGGAGTTCGGCCTTCGCCGCGCACAGGGACCGGATGCCGGCGTCTATGGGGCGCGGGCGGCGATGATCGGCGGCTGCATCGGCACCTCGAACGTGCTGACGGGGCAGCTCTTTGACGTGCCGGTGTTGGGTACGCACGCACACAGCTGGATTATGAGTTTTCCGGACGAGTATACCGCTTTTAAGACCTACGCGGAGCTCTATCCGAACGCCTGCACGCTGCTGGTGGACACCTATGACACGCTGAAATCAGGCGTGCCGAACGCAATCCGCGTGTTCAAGGAGATGCGCCGCGCGAAGAAGCTGAACGGGCGTTACGGCATCCGTATTGACAGCGGCGACCTCGCCTATCTTTCTAAAGAGGCGCGCAAGATGCTCGATGCAGCGGGATTCCACAACGCGGTCATCTCCGCCTCGAGCGATCTCGATGAGTATCTGATCGACAGCCTGAAGACGCAGGGCGCGAAGATTACTTCCTGGGGCGTCGGCACGAACCTGATCACCTCAAAGGACTGCCCGGCCTTCGGCGGCGTCTATAAGCTCGCTGCGGTGAGGGAGGGTGATGGGGAGTTTGTTCCAAAGATCAAACTATCGGAGAACAGTGAGAAGATCACAAACCCCGGAAATAAGACGGTCTATCGCATCTATGAGAAGGCGAACGGAAAGCTGAAGGCCGACGTGATCAGTTTGGTGGACGATGTGTTTGATGAGTCAGAGGATTTGACGATCTTCGACCCGAAGGAGACCTGGAAGAAGACGAAGCTGAAGGGCGGCAGCTATACGCTGCGAGAGCTCATGGTGAAGGTCTTCGATCAGGGAGAATGCGTTTACGAATCGCCGTCCGTCATGGATATTCGTGAATACTGCATCGGCGAGCAGAATACGCTCTGGGATGAGACGAAGCGTCTTGTGAACCCGCATAAGGTCTATGTAGACCTTTCCGATCGTCTGTTTGAGATGAAGCGAAGTCTGCTCGACCAGATGGGCGTGAAAGGAGAATAGAAAAGGAATAGCACCTGCGAGGGTGCTATTTTTTTACCCCCACACATAAGATAGAGAGGATATGAGAAGGCGGGGGAGTCTATGAACGAGAGAGATCTGCAGGTATTAGAACAGTATCCGTTTGCGGTGAATGACGTAAGGCGTGTCCGGGGAGCGTATCTTCTGGATACCGATGCGGGGTTGAAGCTGCTGCGTGAATATTCCGGGAGCGCGGACCGGCTTGCGCAGGAGCAGAAGCTGCTCGTCCATCTTCGCGAGCAGGGGTTTTCTGTGGATCTGTTGGAGCCGGACAATGAGGGAAGTCTGGTCTCAGTATATCGCGAACGCTTTCCCTACATGGTGAAAGAGCTGCCGGAGGGACGGGAGTGCGATACCAGAAGCGAGGTTGAGATTCTGCGTGCAGTCTCGCTTTTGGCGGAGTTGCATCTTGCCCTGCGCTGCCCTGGTCTTGTGACGGAGGAGTGTCGGGGATTTGTCGGGCGAGACGCGGTGGGGGAGATGCGGCGGCACAATTGTGAGCTGCGGAAGATCTATGCGTTTATGAAAAAGAAGAATCGGAAGAATGAGTTCGAGACGGCCTGCCTGTCCTGTTTTCCGGAAGTGCTTGCGGAGGCGGAATGTGCCTGGCGGCGGCTTTGTAATTGTGGATATGAGGAACTTCGTGCTCAGGCGCTTTTGGAAGGGCATTTCTGTCACGGCGAGTATCTTCACCATAATATTCTTGTAAATGGCGAGAAGATGACGGTTGTCAATTTTGAAAAATTTTCGCAGGATGTGCAGGTAAACGATCTGAGCCTGTTCATGCGGAAAATTCTTGAGAAGCAGAATTATGACTCCCGGCTCGGCAGACGGATGCTGGAGGCCTATGAGCGGAAGAGACCACTGTCAGCGGCGGAGCGGGCGTACTTAAGCGCCTGCCTCAGTTATCCGGAGAAGTTCCGCAAGCTGGCAAATTATTATTACAACACGAATAAGGCATGGATACCGGGAAAACATGTGGAGAAACTGGAAAAATTCCTGTCACAACGGGAAAAAAGGATTTCTTTTTCTGAGGAAATAGGCTATACTGAATTTAACATCTAGTTTTACGGAGGTATGAAAATATTATGGGTTACAGGGAGATTTACGATGAGTGGCTTAAGAATCCTTATTTTGATGAGGATACGAAAGCGGAGCTGCGCTCGATCGCGGACGACGAGAATGAGATTAAGGAGCGCTTCTACAAGGATCTGGAGTTCGGCACGGCGGGGCTTCGCGGCATCATCGGCGCGGGCATTAACCGCATGAACATCTACGTGGTGCGCCGGGCGACGCAGGGATTGGCGAATTATATTCAGAAGCAAGGGAAAAAGGATCCGAGCGTGGTGATTGCCTACGATTCCCGCCATATGTCACCGGAGTTTTCGGAGGAAGCGGCGTTGACGCTGGCGGCGAACGGCATCAAGGCTTACAGGTTTGAGTCGCTGCGCCCGACGCCGGAGCTGTCCTTCGCGGTGCGTGAGCTCGGCTGCATCGCCGGCCTCAACATCACGGCGAGCCACAACCCACCGGAGTACAATGGCTATAAAGTATACTGGGAGGATGGCGCGCAGTTTACGCCGCCGCATGACAAGGGCGTGACGGCGGAGGTTCTGGCGATCACCGACCTGTCGACGGTGAAGACGATGAGCCGTGAGGATGCGATCGCCGCGGGTCTCTATGAGACCATTGGTCAGGCGATTGACGATAAATTCATCGGGCATGTCAAGGCACAGGTCGTAAATCAGGACGCGATCGATAAGATGCAGAAGGACATCCATATCGTCTACACGCCGCTGCACGGCACGGGAAATATCCCGGCGAGACGTGCTCTTAAGGAGCTCGGCTTTGAGAATGTCTACGTTGTGCCGGAGCAGGAGCTTCCGGACGGCGATTTCCCGACTGTCAGCTATCCGAACCCAGAGGCGGCGGAGGCCTTCGCTCTGGGACTTGCGCAGGCGAAGAAGATTGACGCGGATCTGGTGCTCGCGACCGACCCGGACGCGGACAGGCTCGGTGTTTATGTGAAGGATACAAAATCCGGCGAATACATACCGCTCACCGGCAATATGTCCGGCTCTCTGCTCTGCGATTACGTGCTGAGCCAGAAGCAGGCGGCGGGGAAGATCCCGGCGGACGGTCAGGTTGTCAAATCGATCGTCTCCACGAACCTGATCGACGCAGTTGCGGCGAACTACGGCTGCGAGCTGGTCGAGGTGCTGACGGGCTTCAAGTTTATCGGACAGCAGATTCTGAAAAATGAGCAGACGGGGAAGGGAACTTATCTCTTTGGCATGGAGGAGTCCTACGGCTGCCTGATCGGCACTTACGCGCGCGACAAGGATGCAATTTCCGCGACTGTTGCTCTCTGTGAGGCCGCTTGCTATTACAAGCAGAAGGGTATGACGCTCTGGGATGCAATGCTTGCGATGTATGAGAAATACGGCTATTACAAGGATTTCGTGAAGTCGATTGAGCTGAAGGGGATTGAAGGACTTGCGAAGATTCAGGAGATTCTCGAGACGCTTCGCAACAATACGCCGGAGGTTGTCGGGGGCTACAAGGTGCTCTCCGCACGCGATTACAAGCTGGACACGATCAGGGATATGGCGACCGGTGAGGTGCGCCCGACCGGCCTTCCGCAGTCAAATGTACTCTATTATGACCTGGAGGACGGCGCGTGGCTCTGCGTGAGACCCTCCGGCACCGAGCCGAAGGTGAAGTTCTACTGTGGCGTGAAGGGCAGTTCGCTCGCGGACGCCGACGAGAAGAGCGCCGCGCTTGGGGACGCCGTTCTGGCTATGATACAGCCGATGCTGTAAGCAACCTGAAAAAGGCCTGAAAACAGGGATTTTTGGCTTGACAAACAATAGGAAAACGAGTATAACTGGAGTATGCAGTATTTAAAACACTGAAAAAAGCTGAGGAGGAAATAAAAACATGAACAAGGCAGAATTGATTGCAGCAGTTGCGCAGAGCGCTGAATTACCTAAGAAGGATGCTGAGAAGGCGGTAAAGGCCGTTATCGATGTGATCACCGAGGAGCTCAAGAAGGGCGGCAAGGTTCAGGTCGTCGGATTTGGTACTTTTGAGGTATCCGAGAGAGCTGCGAGAGAGGGAAGAAATCCGCATACAGGTGAGCCGATGCCGATCGCGGCTTCCAAAGCCCCGAAGTTCAAAGCCGGAAAGGCCTTAAAGGACGCTCTGAACTAAGGAAAAGGAAGCGTTTATGAGGCTGGACAAGTTTCTGAAGGTCTCCCGTCTGATCAAGAGGCGGACTGTTGCCAATGAGGCCTGCGATGCTGGGCGCGTATTGGTGAACGGAAAAGTGGCGAAAGCATCCCTGAACGTGAAGGAGGGCGATGTGATCGAGATTCACTTCGGGACGCGTACGGTGAAGGCGGAAGTGCTGGATGTACAGGAGACTGTCAGGAAAGAGGAAGCGAAAGAGCTTTACCGATTTTTATAAGGCATAAGAAGAAGGACCTCCCCATATATTTTAAGAGAATATGCGGGAGGTCTTTTTATGATGAAAATGGAAGGCGCGCAGGAACGCCCTCAGATCAAGGGCGCGCACAAGATGTCCCTGATGAATCGGCGGACGGGCAGTATCACGGGGGTGTCCGACGTCATTTCTTTTGATATATCGGAAGTTCTGCTTGAGACCGATATGGGGATGCTGAAGATCACAGGGGCCGATCTGCATGTGAATCGGCTGTCGCTTGAAAAGGGGGGGATTGATCTGGAGGGCAGGATCGACAGTATCCAGTATTCTGAGGTCTCCGATTTTAAGAAGGGCGGCGAGACGCTTCTGAACCGCCTGTTCCGCTGATATGAGCGGCGCGATTCTTGAGGAGCTGCGTTTTTTCGCGCTGGCGGTGCTTCGAGGCGTTCTGATTCTGATCGTCTACGATGTGATTCGTATCTTCCGGCGTGTGGTATCCCATGGGGTGTGGGCGGTGGCGGTTGAGGATCTGTTTTACTGGATGGCAACCGCTCTTCTGGTTTTTGAGCTGCTCTACCGGGAGAATGACGGCGCGGTGCGGGGCTACGCACTCTTTGCGGTTGCTGCCGGGATGCTGTTCTATCATCAGACCGTGAGCGGCTGGCTCATGGAGCACATCGCAGGAATTTTACGGCTGTTTTTTGGTATTTTGCTTGCGCCGCTCCGGTTTTTGCTGAGAAAAATCAGAAAATTTCTGAAATTAACGGGAAGATTTCATAAAAAGAAATTGAAAAATCAGCTCAAAGAGTGTATAGTTATTTTATTATCGAAGTAAAACGGAGGGGAGGGCGGACACGTGGCTGCGAGGTCAGTGGCGAAAGCAAAGAGTAGACGGATCCGGGAGCGCAACAAAAATCTGGGTGCCTGGGTCATTCTTCTGATTGTCGTGCTGGTTCTGGGTGTGAGTACTGTGGGATGTATGCAGCTGCGGCAGAAGAATAAGGCCTATCAGGCTCGAGAAGAAGCCCTCGAGGAGTCGCTCGCCGAGGAGGAGGAGCGGACAGAAGAGCTGGAAGAGTTTGAGGCCTATACGCAGACGAAGAAGTATGTGGAAGAAGTCGCAAAGGATAAGCTCGGACTTGTCTACGAGGATGAGATTATTTTCAAGGCAGAATAAAAGGATACAGAAGTTGAATAGAAGGGCTTCCTAAAAGGGAGCCTTTTTCATGTCGAAAACTTTTCTTCTCGAGCTGATTCCAAATGACAAAGATTGCAGCTGTTTCCTTTTTATAATCCGTCTTGCCGATGGGACATGCATGGGCGGCGAAATAGGAATGGCGGAGGTGTGAGTTCGTGGAATGGAGCAAGTATGTGCTGGCGCTGCTGGTGGGAGGCTGTTTTCTGATTCTTTTTGGGAGAAAGGGTGATGGAAAGGACAAGTGGATACTGGGAGGCGCGGTAGGTTTCAGTCTGGCGGCAATGGAGCTGGTCGTGGAATATATGCTGCTGCGTCCCTTCTGGGAGCGGGCGCTCAGCGTGATGCGGGGAGGCGCGCTGTTCTCCGCGATTGTGCTGCTTGGTTATGCGCGGGAGTGGCTGGCCGCGCGCGGGAACAGGCACGAGGAACGTGAGACAATCCATCCGATCCGGCAGTGGATAGAGGACTGTCAGGAGAGTTTCGATCAGCTTTCGCGGAGCTTTTGCATGGAACTGCAGCCTGTGGAAGGGCTGGATCGTGGGGAGCGGCTTTTGCAGAACCGCCTGCAGGAGAGCCGTCTGGCCGCTGCCGGACAGATTCACGAGATGAGCCAGATCCTGACCGGGGCGATGGAGCGAATCTACGGGACACGGGAGGATGAGGAACTGGAGCAGGAGATTGGGAAGTGTCTGCGGCTCATGGGCGTGCAGGTACAGAAGGTGTTCTTTTATGGACCACAGGGCCGGAAACGTCAGGTCTATGTGACGATGCGGACGCGGCGGAAGATCTGTGTGCCCGTCCGGAAGGTGTCTGCCGTTCTCTCGGAGCTGCTGGACTGCGAGATGATGGCGGCGCGCGACAGCCGTACTTTCATCAGTCAGGAGCGTGTCACTGTGCTGTTTGTGGAGGGGATAGCATATAATGTACTCTATGGCGTACAGAAATCCACGCGGCAGGGAGAGCCTGTGTCGGGGGATAATTTCTCCGTGTTCTGGCTGCCGGAGGGGAAATTTTACGCGGGGCTTTCCGATGGTATGGGCTCCGGTATTCGGGCCTGCTCACAGAGCGAGACGGTGCTTGACTTGCTTGAACAGTTTCTGGAGGCCGGTTTTTCCAAGGAGACTGCGGTTCGCATGATCAATTCGTCGATCGTGCTGCAGCCGGATGCGCGGGTACTTTCAACGGTGGATCTGGCGTCGATCGACCTTTATTCGGGCGTATGCGAGTTTCTGAAGATCGGTTCTGCGCCGAGCTTTCTCAAGAAAGAAAACGGTGTGGAGTGTATTCGCAGCGTCAGCCTGCCCGCGGGTGCGGCGGGACAGCTTGTATTGGAGCCTTACCGCATTCGCATGTACGATGGGAATCTGCTCTTTCTTGTGACGGACGGCGTGCTGAGCGCGTTGCCCGCAGGCGAGGAGGAACGGACGCTACGGGATCTGATTGCAAAGCTGCCCGTGGGGGCGCCCTCGGAGACTGCGCGCCGTCTTCTGGAGCAGGTGCGCTCCTGCGGGGAGGGGACGGATGACATGACCGTGCTTGTCGTCGGTATCTGGAAAAGATAGATTGCATTTTCGGTGGATATTCCTTATGATGATATTATGAAGGAAAAAGTATTTGCCTATATAGAAAAATATGAGATGCTGCCCGCGGGGACAGACGTAATTGTCGGCTTTTCCGGCGGCCTGGATTCGGCGGCGCTGCTGACATTGCTGAGGGAGTACAGCGAACGGCACGGGAATCGGGTTCGGGCGGTTCACGTGCATCATGGAATTCGCGGGGAAGGTGCAGACAGGGATCTTCAGTTTTGCGAGACATTTTGCCGGGAACGCGGGATTCCCTTTCAGGCGTATTATCGGGATGTACCGGAGCTGGCAAAGAAGGAAGGCTTAAGCCTCGAGGAGGCGGGGCGAAAAGCCCGCTATGAAGTGTTTCGATTGTGCATGGAGGAGATGCCGGGAGCGCGGACGGCGCTCGCACATCATCAGAACGATCAGGCGGAGACGATGCTGTTCCGGCTGATGCGCGGCACAGGCCTGAAAGGGCTGGGCGGGATGAGGCCGGTGAACTTCCCTTATATCCGCCCGCTGCTCTGCGTCAGCAGGGATGAAATCTTACGCTGGCTTGCGCAGGAGCAGATTCTCTGGACGGAGGATGAGAGCAATGGAGATCTGTCTTACGAGAGAAACCGCATCCGCCGCCAGTTGATTGTCCCGATGGAGGAGATCCGACCCGGCAGTGTGGCGCGTATGGCTGCTGCGGCAGAACGGCTTCAGGAGGACGAGGATTTTTTTGTGCAGGAGACGGAGAAGGCGCATGAACGCTTCGTCCACATGACGGACGGGGGCTGTGATATTCAGCTTGCAGCGTTTTCTGAGCTTCATCCGGCGGTTCAGAAAAGGCTGGTTTTGCGTTGCACGGAGCAGCTGCGCGGTAGTGCGCGCGATCTCACGGCTGTCCATGCGGAGCAGATCTGTGCGCTCGCGGCGGGCAGACGTGGGAGCAGGATTTCTCTGCCGGGCGGCGTTTATGCGGTACTGGGCTATGAAGCGCTTTCGCTTTGCCGGACCGGGGAGGAGGCGGAAATCCCGGCGGAGATCCCGGTTTTACAGGATGACAGTGCGACGCATGAGGAGCACAGATTTATGGGAGAGACCTTTCTATTTGATGTCGAACCAGCGGGTAAAAATGACAAAATTCCTACAAATCGCTATACGAAGTGGTTTGATTATGATAAAATCAGAGAAGGGGCAGTCCTTCGTACCAGACGTCCGGGAGATTTTCTGGCAAATGGGAAGGGCTCTCACAAGAAGTTGAAGGATTACCTGATCGACTGTAAGCTGCCGCGGGAAGAGCGGGACAGGTGCATCCTTCTGGCGGACGGCAGCCATGTGATCTGGGTGGTCGGCCTGCGTATCAGTGAGGAGTATAAGGTGAGCAGCCGGACGCAGAGGATTCTGAAAGTACGAAAGAAAAACGCGGAGGGGTAAGCGATGGAAAAACATCATGTGGTGACTATGTTGTCGGAGCAGGAGATTGACGCGCGGATTCGGGAGCTGGGCATGGAGATCAGCCGCGATTACGCGGGAAAGAGTATTCACCTGATCTGTATTCTGAAGGGAAGCGTCTATTTTACCTGCGAACTAGCGAAACGCATTACAATACCGGTTACGATGGATTTCATGCAGTGTTCGAGTTACGGCGCAGCCACGAAGTCCAGCGGCGTCGTGAGGCTGGATAAGGATCTGGACGAGCCGATCACGGACCGGCACGTGCTGATTATCGAAGATATTATCGATTCCGGGAGGACGCTGAATCATTTGAAAAAGCTTCTCTCCCAGAGAAACCCGGCCAGCCTGAAGATCTGTACTCTGCTCGACAAGCCGGACCGTCGCGTGGTCGATGTGGATGTGGAATATGTGGGATTTCAGATAGAGGATAAATTTGTGGTGGGTTACGGATTGGATTATGACCAGCAGTACAGGAATCTGCCATACATTGGAGTTGTAGAATTTGAGTAACAGTTCAGGACGGCATATAGCCTTCAGAGAAGGCGGGCTGTGGTTTGCCGTTCTGAAGTGATGAAACTAACTGACAGGAGGATAAAGACAGTTTGAACAAACAATGGAAGGGAATCGGCACTTACCTGCTGTTTTTTCTGGTGATCTGCGCCGTGCTGGTCTTCTTTGAAAACCAGATGGATGAAAGCATGGCTTACACTTATCAGCAATTTGAACAGGTGCTGGAAGATGGCGAGATCGTCAGTGCGCTGATCACGCCCAATCAGGAGACGCCCACGGGCACCGTGACCTATGTCCTGACGGACGGTTCCACGAAGACGACGGAGGTGCTGAACACAGAGACGATCGAGGAGCTCTTCTCGGAGCTCGACGTCGCATATGACATCGACGAGGTGAAACAGTCCAGCTTTTTTGAAACTTATGGTTTTTCACTGATCCTCTGCGCGATTCTGATTTTCTATGTGGTTATGACCATGGGACGGAATGGCGGCGGCAGCAATGCCAGAATGATGGATTTTGGCAAGAGCCATGCGCAGATGTCGACCGGAAAGGATACGCAGGTCGGATTCCGCGATGTGGCGGGTCTCGAGGAGGAGAAGGGTGAGCTCGAGGAGATCGTCGATTTTCTGCGCAATCCCGCGTGCTATACGGCGGTCGGCGCGCACATTCCGAAGGGCGTGCTGCTTGTGGGAGCTCCCGGTACCGGCAAGACGCTGATCGCGAAGGCAGTGGCAGGGGAGGCCGGTGTGCCTTTCTTCAGCATCTCCGGTTCTGATTTTGTGGAGATGTTCGTGGGTGTCGGCGCGTCTCGTGTGCGTGACCTGTTTCAGAATGCGAAGAAGAATGCGCCCTGTATCGTATTTATCGACGAGATTGACGCGGTCGCCAGACGCCGCGGCACCGGTATGGGAGGCGGGCACGACGAGAGAGAGCAGACGCTGAACCAGCTTCTCGTGGAGATGGACGGTTTCGGCGTCAATGAAGGCATTATTGTCATGGCAGCGACGAACCGGGTGGACATCCTCGATCCGGCGATTATGCGTCCCGGGCGCTTTGATCGGAAGATCGGCGTGAGCCGTCCGGATGTGAAGGGGCGCGAGGATATCCTGAAGGTACACGCGAAGAATAAACCGCTTGGTGACGACGTAGATCTGCACCAGATCGCGCAGACGACGGCGGGTTTCACAGGAGCCGATCTGGAGAATCTGCTGAATGAGGCTGCGATCGTGGCGGCCCGGGACGGACGCTCCTATGTTGTGCAGGCGGATATTCAGAAGGCATTTATCAAGGTGGGGATCGGCGCCGAGAAAAAGAGCCGCGTGATGTCCGAGAAGGAGAAACGCATCACGGCTTATCATGAGGCGGGGCATGCGATCCTGTTCCACCTGCTGCCCGACGTGGGGCCGGTCTATACCGTGTCCATTATTCCGACGGGCATGGGAGCCGCGGGCTATACGATGCCGCTCCCGGAGAAGGACGAGATGTTCGAGACGCGCGGCAGGATGCTGCAGAATATTATCGTCGACCTTGGCGGCCGTGTGGCGGAGGAGCTCGTCTTTGACGACATCACGACCGGCGCGTCTCAGGATATCAAGCAGGCGACCTCTCTTGCGAAGTCCATGGTGACGAAGTATGGGATGTCCGAGAAGCTTGGCTTGATCCGCTATGGGGACGATGAGGAAGAGGTTTTCATCGGCCGTGATCTGGCTCATGCGAGGGGCTATGGTGAACAGGTAGCCGGTGAGATTGATCAGGAGGTCAAGCGTATCATTGACGAGTGCTACAGCAGGGCGAAGAAGATGATAACGGAGCACCGCGGGGTGCTGGACGCCTGTGCGGAGCTGCTGCTCGAGAAAGAAAAGATTGGACGCGAGGAGTTCGAGAACCTTTTTTGTGCAGAATAGACAAATTTGAAACCTCATTTTTGTGAAGTTTGTGTAGACTTCAATTTGAGTTTATGCTATTATAACATTCGTAAACCCCCAATACATTTTTAGTTTTTGCTACACCCCATAAGAAACAAGAAATACCTTCTCCTAAAAAAGACAGCTTACCCCGCTGTCTTTTTTACTGCAATTTTCTTCACCAAAGGTTTGTAATGAAGATTTATCTGTGCTAGACTATTTATAAAATATCCGAACGGTGGCCATGAGGATGGTGCGCCCGCGTACAGGGAAAAATGGATAAAAATACAGGAGGGTATATTTCATGGGTAATGCAAAAGATACTATTATAAATGGGAAGGCGATTCTCGGTATCGAACTTGGTTCCACCAGGATCAAGGGGGTTTTGATCGACGAAAATAATGTTCCGATTGCTTCCGGTGCGCATGACTGGGAGAATCGACTGGAGAACGGTGTCTGGACTTACGCGTTGGAAGATGTCTGGACCGGTTTGCAGGACTGCTATCAGGATCTGGCGAGAGACGTGCAGGAGCGCTACGGCGTGAAAATGGAGCGTCTCGGCGCGGTTGGCTTCAGCGCCATGATGCACGGCTATCTGGCGTTCGACAAGGACGGAAAGCAGCTGGCGCCATTCCGTACCTGGAGAAATACGATTACGCAGGAGGCGTCAGAGAAGCTCTCGGAGCTTTTTAGTTTCCATATTCCACAGAGATGGAGCATCGCGCATCTGTATCAGGCGATACTGAATGGAGAGTCGCATGTGAAGGATGTGGATTTCCTCACGACGCTGGATGGTTATGTGCACTGGCAGCTGACCGGCGAGAAGGTGCTGGGCGTTGGCAGCGCTTCCGGGATGTTCCCGATTGATTCCCGGACGAAAGATTATGATGCCGCTATGATACAGAAGTTTGATACACTGGCGGTGTCGGGCGGATATCTCTGGAAAGTGGAGGATCTGCTTCCAAAGGTATTGCTGGCAGGTGACCGTGCCGGCGTGCTGACAGAGGAGGGTGCCAGAAAGCTTGACCCGACGGGAACACTTCAGGGTGGCTGCCCGGTTTGCCCGCCCGAGGGCGATGCAGGGACGGGCATGGCGGCGACCAACAGTGTGAAGCTGCGCACGGGCAATGTCTCTGCAGGGACATCCGTATTCGCGATGATCGTGTTGGAAAAGCCGCTTAAGAAGGCGCATGAAGAGATTGATATGGTGACTACGCCGGCCGGAGATGCGGTGGCGATGGTGCACTGCAACAACTGTACGTCGGATCTGAATGCCTGGGTCAACATCTTCAGGGAGTTTGCAGAGAGCTTTGGCGTGGAAGCAGATACGGACAGGCTGTATGGTACTCTGTACAATAAAGCGCTGGAGGGTGACAGGGACTGCGGAGGTCTTCTGTCCTACAATTATTACTCAGGCGAGCATATCACAGGCTTTGAAGAGGGGAGACCTCTGTTTGTCCGCATGCCGGACAGCCGGTTTACGCTGGCGAATTTCATGCGCATGAACCTGTATTCTTCACTTGGCGCATTGAAAGTGGGACTGGATATCCTTCAGAAGGAGGAAGATGTCGCGGTCGACCGGATCACCGGACACGGCGGCCTGTTTAAGACAAAAGGCGTCGGACAGAAGATTCTTGCCGCAGCCATGAATGCCACCGTATCGGTCATGGAGACTGCGGGCGAGGGCGGCGCGTGGGGCATCACTTTTCTGGCTTCCTACATGCTGCGCAGAGAAGCGGGCGAGACGCTCGAGGATTATCTTCAGAATAAGGTCTTTGGCGGGGATGAGGGTGTGAAGATGGATCCGGATCCGGAGGATGTGAAGGGATTTGAGGCATTTATGAGCCGCTATCGCGCGGGTTTGCCGATTGAGAGAGCCGCAGTGGACGTGGAGAAGATGTAACCTGTGTAACTTATACCCTGCTGTATAAGAAACCTGAATTTTGGGAAAGATGGTGAGAGGAGGAATGGTGAAAATATGAGAGTGCGAAGCAGACTTTTACTTATTGCGATATTGATTGTGGCGCTTGTCGGCTGTTCTTCCGGTGGAGGCACGACATCCGGCAGCCAGACAGAATCCGGCAACGCGGCACAGACCGGTGAGGAGGCGCGCTCCGTGCTGGTCGGGACGATCAGCGGGATTACAGATGATGTCTTTACCGTCACGGATCAGGACGGTATCCCTTATGATTTTCCCTTTGAGGGAGAAGCACCTGATGGGCTGGAGGATGTTTCAGAAGGCGATTACGTGAAGATTACCTACACCGGAGATCTCTCCGAGACAGATGGTTTTGACGGCGAGGTTGTGTCGGTGGAAAAGCAGTAGAAAACTTTTTTGTCATAAAATGAGAAAACCCCGAAAAAAGGACTTGCTTTTTTTCGGGTTTTCTCATATAATAACATTCGTTGAACACATAGGGCTATCGCCAAATGGTAAGGCAACGGACTCTGACTCCGTCATTTCCAGGTTCGAATCCTGGTAGCCCTGCTCTTAAGACCCCGGCAGTGAGGACTGCCGGGGTTGTTTTTTGCTCAAAAACGTTGAATTTCCGGGATTTTCTCGGGGGCACGCCGGAAATGGCGTTCGGAAGAAATCAGTTCGCGTTGCTCGCCTCAATCTTGACCTTGCTCCAGAGATTGGCGAGCGTTTTCTTGGTATTCTCATTGTAGACGAAGACTTCGTCGTTCTCGTTGTCCGTGCGCGGGAGGTAGGCGTTGATGCCCTCGTAATCGCCGCCCTCGCCGGAGAGATCAGCCATGACTTCCGCGTTCGGGGAAGTGTAGCCCACATAGCTTGAATTGTCATAGGCGCCGTCGTAGTCGCAGACATAATTGATGAAGACGTGCGCGAGTTCCACATTCTGCGCGTTCGCGGGGATGACCATCGCATCGGTCCAGAGGTTCGTGCCGCTCTTTGGCAGGTAGAAGCCCATGTCTTCATTCTCCGCCATGATATAGGCGGCGTCGCCGGAGTAGACCAGGCCGAGCGCCTTGCGGCCCTGCGCCATGTTGTCGATGATCTCGTCGGTGACGATCTCCGGCTCCATTGTCTGCACGCACTGCACGAGCCACTCGTAGGCCTCCTGAATCTCGTCCTCGTCCTCCGTGTTCATCGAGTAGCCGAGCGCCTTGAGCGCCATCATGAAGGAATCGCGCTCCGAGTCGTAGAGATAGATATCTCCCTTATATTTCTCATTGAGGAAAATGTTAAAGCCCTGCTCTTCGAGATCCTCGATATCGACGACAGTCGTATCGTACACGATGCCGACCGTACCCCAGAAATAGGGGACGGAATACACGTTGCCCGGGTCGTAGGAGAGGTCGAGGCAGTTCTCATCGAGCTTGTCCCAGCAGTCCAGCAGCGAGTAGTCTAGCTTCTGTAGGAAGCCTTCCTCGATCAGGCGCTGGATCATGTAGTCGCTCGGCACAAGGATGTCGTAGGATTCGCCGTTCACGACCTTGATGTACATCTGCTCGTTGGAGTCGAAATTCTCCACGACGACGGTTGCGCCGGTCTCCTCTTCGAAATCGCTCAGGATGTTCTCGCCGGTGTACTCGCCCCAGTTGTAGATGTGCAACGTCTGTCCCGCATAGGGAAGGTTCGCGTCCGTCTGCCGGGCGGAGAAGAGCGCAGCGACGGCCACGACAGCGCATAGTGCAACAACCGCCGGCACGAGCATCCGGCGCGGCGTCAGCTCATCCCTTCCTTCCCTTTTCTTTGCAACCAGCGGAAGTACGTTGACCAGTACCATGACCAGCGTGATGATCAGGATGACGAGCGTCGAGAGCGCGTTGATGCTCGGGTTCACACGTTTGCTCATCGTGTACACGAGAATGCTGATATTTTTTACGCCCTGCCCGGTTACGAAGTAGGAGATGATGAAGTCGTCGATCGACATCGTGAAGGCGATCAGCGCGCCGGAGATGATGCCGGGCATGATCTGCGGAACGACGACCTTCGTCAGAGCCTGAAATGGGCTGGCGCCCAGATCCATCGCCGCATCGGCCAGATTCGGGTCGAGCGAACGGATTTTTGGTGTGACTGACAGCATCACATAGGGGATGCAGAAGGCGATGTGCGCCAGCAGCATTGTTGTGTAGCCACGCTCGACCTGAAAGGTGATAAAGAGCAGCATGAGGCCGATTGCTGTCACGATCTCCGGGTTCATGATCGGAAAGTCGTTGATTTGTTTCATGACATCGCGGACGATCTTGCGCGAGCTGCTGATACCGATCGCGGCGACTGTGCCGACGACAGTTGAGATGAGCGTGGCAAAAATCGCGACGCTAAAAGTCGTGTAGAGCGCGCTCATCATGCCGTGCGATTCGAGCATATGCAGGTACCAGCGCAGCGAGAAGCCGGTGAAATTCGTCAGCGACTTGCTTTCGTTGAAAGAAAAGATAACGATATACAGGATGGGGAGGTAGAAAAAGCAGATGGCTGCCGCCATCATAAATTTTCCGACCGGGCGTTTCTTCTGTCTCATTATGGCCGTTCCCCCTTTCCTCCCTCATTGCGGGCTTCGATTCGCCGAACAAGCATCATCAGGAACATCATGATAACCGCCATGATGATGGCGATCGCGCTGCCGAAGTTCCACTCCCCGACGGTGATGAACTGGTTTTCAATCATATTTCCGATGAGAAAATACTGTCCGCCACCCAGCATCTTTGGGATGAAGAAGGAACTGACCGCGGGCAGGAAGACGAGTGTGATGCCATTCACGACGCCGGGCAGGGAGAGCGGCAGCGTGACGAGCCGGAAGGTCTCGCGCGGGCTTGCGCCTAGATCCGCACTGGCGTCCAGCAGGGCATAGTCCATCTTGGAGAGCGAGGTCTGGATCTGTAGGATCATAAAGGGCAGGAAGTTGTAGACCATACCGAGCAGCACCGCGCCCTCCGTGTACAGAAGCTCACCGTCGGCGAGACCGAGCAGGCTGAGTACGCGCTGCACGAGGCCGCCCTCGCTTAAGAGACCGATCCAGGCGTAGGTGCGGACCAGCATGTTGATCCACATCGGAAAGGTAATGCAGAGGATCAGGATGTTCTGCGTCTTTTCCTCGCAGCGCGCGATGAAATAGGCGATCGGATAGCCCAGCAGCAGACAGATTACGGTCGTCTTGAGCGCGATCAGGATCGAGCGCCAGAGAATCAGCAAGAAATCCGGATCAGTGAAAAATTTCACATAATTGTCCAGTGTAAAGGTAAAGGGGATGATGCTGTTGCCCTGATCCGTGAAGGAGTAGACGGCGATCAGCAGCATCGGGAGCAGCAGCATCAGTGCCGCCCATGCGATGTAGGGTATCGCGAGCCTTGAAAATCGTTTCATAGTCTAATACTCCGTGTGCGGCATGACGTGGATGGCTTCCGGGGGGAAGAAGAGGCTGACTTCCTGCCCTTCTTCATGGTGTGCGGTGGTATAGACCTTGAACTCGTGGCCGGTGGTCTCGAAGGTGACCGGGTAGACGCCCTCCTTCACCTCATCCGGCTCGAAATCGTAGTCGACGTAGAGTTCGACGCTGGTCTCTTCATCGCTGAGCTTCCAGCCCTGCGCGCCAGCCCAGGTCTTGAGGTCAGTGTCGAGCGCCTGCGATTCGGCGATCTCGTCCACGGAACGCACGAAGTTGAAGGCCATAACCGCCTCATTTGCCCGCTCGTTGCGGACGACCGGCTGGTTGACGACGTGGATCCTGCGCTCGACCCGCGTGCCATTACCCGTCGAGAAGACGACGGGGTAAACGCCTTCTTCGGCGCGCAGATCGTACTCTACGTGCGCGATGGAGATGAATTCATCCGTGTGTGGGTTCCAGGCCTGCGCGTTCGAGAGCGCGATGATCTCCCGGTCGTCCATGTGCTCCACGTCCTCGATGTCGACGTAGAAATTGTTCGCGGAGATCATTTCATTTCCGTCCTCGCTCGCGACGTCTTGATTGCGGATGAGCTGCATCTGTACGGTGACGCGCGTGCCGGGGACGGTCTCAACCATGATTTCGTGATGCACGCCCTTGAAGAGAGAACTGAGGACTTCGCCGCTCAGTTTTCCATCTTCCTTTTTCACGATCTCGATCTGCTCCGGGCGGATCAGCACGTCGACCGACTCGTTTTTCTTAAAGCCAAAGCAGCCGCAGTCGAAATCATGGTCGTCGAAGCGCAGATGATAATCCTCGAGCATGACGCCGGGGAAAATATTGCTCTCGCCGATGAAGTTCGCGACGAAGCGGCAGTTCGGCTTATTGTAAATATCCTGGGGCGCATCGACCTGCAGGATCTCGCCCTCGTTCATGACGACGATCTTGTCGGACATCGTGAGCGCTTCCTCCTGGTCGTGCGTTACAAAGATGAAGGTAATGCCGACCTCCTCCTGAATGCGTTTCAGCTCGTACTGCATCTCCTTGCGCAGCTTCAGGTCGAGCGCAGCGAGCGGCTCGTCGAGCAGTAGCACCTTCGGCTCGTTGACCAGCGCCCGCACGATCGCGACGCGCTGCTGCTGCCCGCCGGAGAGCAGGGTCGTATTTTTCGATTCAAAGCCTTCCAGACCGATGAGCTTGAGCATCTTCATGACTTTCTGGCCGATGACGTCGCGGCTCATCTTTTTGAGCTTCAGGCCAAAGGCAATATTTTCGTAGACATTGAGGTGCGGGAAGAGGGCGTACTTCTGGAAGACCGTATTCAGCTCGCGCTGATACGGTGGTACCTCATTGATTTCCTTTCCGTCGAAGGTCACGCTGCCCTCGTCCGCGTCCAGAAAGCCGCCGAGGATGCGCAGCAGCGTCGTCTTGCCGCAGCCGCTCGGCCCCAGCAGCGTCACAAATTCATTTTCACAGATATCGAGGCTCACGCCCTTGAGGACGAGCTGTCCGTCAAAGCTTTTCACAATGTTGCGGAGCTCGATCAGTTTCTTTTGTTCCATAATCGCACTTCCTTTCTCAGAACATAGGAGGTGTGGTGATCCACAGTATTTTTGCTTCGTTGTTTCCCTGATTGTAGAGATAATGGCTCTGCGCGCCGTTCAAATAAAAGGTCTCATGCGCCTTCAGCCTGTATTTTTTGCCGCCGCGCAGAAGCGTCACGCTGCCCTTCAGCACGTAGCCGAAGGCCTCGCCCTGAAAGGCCTGCTGAATCTGGCTCTTCTTGTGCGGCGCGAGCGTCAGGAGGATCGGTTCCATCTGATTTTTCTGCGCGTTCGGAATGATCCACTCGATCGTGTAGTCCTCGCGCTCGTCGACAAAGAAGTCGTTCGCGCCGAAGACGATCTGTGGTTCCTCTTCTTCGCGGAAAAATTCGGACAGATTGCTGCCCAGCGCCTCTAGGATGTCG
This sequence comes from Lachnospiraceae bacterium, assembly GCA_021203465.1. Classification (GTDB taxonomy): domain Bacteria; phylum Bacillota; class Clostridia; order Lachnospirales; family Lachnospiraceae; genus Hominiventricola. Next base: position 27,410 of record JAJQBC010000040.1, read on the forward strand.
TCCAGCGTCGTAATGCTCGGCATCGTGAGGTTGCGTTCCAACTGGGAGAGAAATCCCTTCGTGAGCTCGCAGCGCGAAGCCAGGTCGTCCAGCGTCAGATCGTTCGCCTTGCGCATCTCGCGCAGCTTTTTCCCTATGTCCAGAAGAACCACCTCCTTTTTCACACAGCCCCCGCGTGAGCGGAGGTTTGGTGCGACTAAACTTTTTTTAAAAGGATATCAAACAGATACTATTATACACAGAACTGTGCAGAATGCAAGTGTATTGTGAAAATTGTAGAAATGCGTCTGGTTGGAAAACGGCAGCTTTTTCATGCTTGTTGTGCGGCTTTCTCTCTGCGGTATACTTTTATTCTATATCGATCTGTACGTCCTGGTAGAGATCATTGCTCAATAATTCGGCATTCTCTCCGACAAACGCGTTTGCCGCTTCTTCGTCACCCTGTAGCTGCCACATGAACCATGCTATAACATATCCGTCCTCGGAAACGCCGGTGAGACCATGCGCTGTATCACACTTTCTTGCCATGACCTTGTCTCCCGGTATCATATCGTAAATCTCAGTCAGTCCCTCCAGCGTTACGACCCAATCATCGCCCCCTCCGGCTCCGGACATCAACAGAATCGGTATATCGATCTGTGTGGCATCATAAGGCCATTGACATGCGACTGCCAGCTCATAGTTAGTCGGCGACAGCGCAACGGCAGCCTTGTAAATATTCTTGTGGTCAGTATTGGTAATGGCGTTGATCACCCCAACGCCGCCCTGGGAATGACCGATAATGCCCACGTTGTCAAAGTCGATCTTCTGATAAAAAATGCTTGGCTCCCCTTTGTCATCTATGTATTCATTCAGGAGCTCCAGATAACGGATGCACATTTCAGCGCCGAACGCATTCCAGGAATAGGTCTCCTCTGTGGCTATGACGATGAAGCCATAAGAAGCATAGAATTGATGCTGCGCCTTGGATAAAGAGCCTTTCCACCCTGTCCCATTGCATACGACAATGACAGGATATGTTTTCTCTTCTGTCTCCAGCTCTGTCGGATAGCTGATTTCGTATTTTTCAAAAACCTGCACGGCGGTTTGTTCATAATAGGATGTAGCATAGGGACCGTCCTCCAGACAGGCCGCTTCGATACTGCCGCCGGTTTCTATACTGTCACGGTAATTATCCTTCAAGGAGTTGTCTCTGTGCGTCAGCCAGAAAAGGAACACCGCAATCAAAGCGACAATTACTAAGAGTACAATCCCGATTATCTTTAACACCTTTTTCATTATTCCTTCACCCCTTATCCCTTTTGACTACTATGTCTCTCTTGACAAAGTGATGTAACAGTTGTATCATCAAGATGCAACGATTGTACCATCCGTTTTTGCCGGGGTCAAGACTCCGCGCAAAAATGGCACAAAACAGGGAGGTTTGTACCATCGTGAATAACGAAGAAAAGAATACCTATGTAAAAAAACAAATCACCGACGCGCTGCTAAAACTGCTGGAGCAGCACGAATTCAGTGAAATATCCATCAGCCAGATCACGGAGTATGCCAAAGTCAGCCGTAACTCATTTTACCGGAATTATTCCAACAAGGAGGACATTCTGCTCAAATACATCCGCCGCCTTTTTTTAGATTGGGATGCAGAGTATAAAAAGCAGAGCCAGAGTTCAAACGCAAACCTCTACGGCAGCCTGTTCCAGCACCTGAGCGACAATAAAGAGTTCTATCTGCTCCTGAAAAAGAGGAACCTTTTTCACCTGTTCCTCACCGTGCTTTTGGAACAGTCAGGCCCCAAACCCGAACACGACAATACATGGGCATATATAACCGCATTCATTGCCTACGGCACCTATGGCTGGATCGAAGAATGGGTTGCTCGTGGAATGCAGGAGTCCGGGGAAGAGATGGCCGCGTTTTTAGCATCACATGGAATGAAATGAATTCAGGGGACAAATTACATCCGCTCCTGTTTCCGAAGCTCAACATAGAGCGGCGGCTTATCTGCCAGAACTAAAGTTCTAACAGCGAACAGACGAAACTTCCGTTTGAAAATGGTCACAGCGAAAATGATTCTGATAACAGGCGGGGCATTGCCATTTTTTCAGAATGGCGCTATAATGAACAGTAGTGAAAATACGGACGGAGTGAAAAAATGGTAGACAAATGGACGGCCACGATCCCGGAGCTCTCCGGGGACGAGCCGCGGCGGATCTATCTGTATCTGCCGGACGATTATGAGGAGCGGACGCGGCGCTATCCGGTGCTCTACATGTTCGACGGGCACAATGTATTCTTTGACGAGGACGCGACTTACGGCAAGAGCTGGGGGATGAAGGAATATCTGGACGCGCAGGCGGCGCAGCTCATCGTCGTCGCGGTGGAGTGCACGCATGACCCGGACAACGGGCGGCTGTCGGAGTATTCGCCTTATTCCTTTGTTTCGCCGAACTTCGGCGCTGTGGAAGGGCGCGGGGCCGAGACGATGGAGTGGATGGTGCATGAGCTGAAGCCCTGGGTGGATGAGAATCTGCGGACGATGACGGGACGCGAGCACACGATGATCGCGGGAAGCTCGATGGGCGGCCTGATGAGTCTTTACGCGGTGGCGGCCTACAATGAGGTGTATTCGCGGGCGGCGGCGCTGTCCCCCTCGATCTGGGTCGGCGACGGGGCAGTGAATGCGCTGCTTGAGGATACGCATTTCCGGAAAAATACATATGTCTACATGGACTATGGTTCGCGTGAGCTGGATCGCGCAGGAAAGATGGTGCGGGGCTTCGCGCAGACGGCGTCCATCCTGACGGAAAAGCAGGTGTATGTGACGAGCCGAATTGTCCCGAAGGGGACGCACTGTGAGGCGAGCTGGGAGAAGCAGATCCCGATTTTCATGCCGATACTTCTCTACAAGTGAAGGGCATCATCTGGGGCAACGAGGTATGAACAGTCTGTTTTGCGGACTTTCTGACGGGCATTACGCCTGTCCTGAAATAAAAAGAAGGAGTAGAAACGATGCAGGTTTATGAGGAGCTGGTGGCGCGCGGCCTGATCGCGCAGGTGACCAATGAAGAAGAAATCCGGAAGATGGTGAATAACGGACAGGCGGTATTCTATATCGGCTTTGATCCGACGGCGGACAGCCTCCATGTAGGGCATTTCATGGCGCTGTGCCTGATGAAGCGTCTACAGATGGCCGGAAATAAGCCGATCGCCCTGATCGGTGGCGGTACGGCGATGGTCGGCGATCCGTCGGGACGCTCGGACATGCGGCAGATGATGACGCCGGAGACGATTCAGCACAACGGAGACTGCTTTAAGAAACAGATGAGCAAATTTATCGATTTCTCCGACGGGAAGGCCATCATGGCCAATAACGCGGACTGGCTTCTGGATCTGAATTATGTCGGACTGCTGCGCGACGTCGGCGCGCATTTCTCCGTGAACCGGATGCTCACGGCGGAGTGTTACAAGAAGCGCATGGAGAAGGGCCTGAGTTTTCTCGAGTTCAACTATATGATCATGCAGAGCTATGATTTCCTGATGCTCTACCAGAAATACGGCTGCAACATGCAGTTCGGCGGCGACGACCAGTGGTCGAACATGCTCGGCGGCACGGAACTGATCCGCCGCAAGCTCGGCAAGGATGCGCACGCGATGACGATCACGCTGCTCTTGAATTCTGAGGGCAACAAGATGGGCAAGACCGCGAAGGGTGCGGTATGGCTTGACTCGGATAAGACCTCTCCCTACGAATTCTATCAGTACTGGAGAAATGTGTCCGATGCCGACGTGCTTAAATGCCTGCGGATGCTGACCTTCCTGCCGCTTGAGCAGATCGACGAGATGGACCGCTGGGAGGGCAGCCAGCTCAACGAGGCGAAGGAGATTCTGGCCTATGAGCTGACAAAGCTCGTGCACAGCGAGGAGGATGCGAAGAAGGCGCAGACCAGCGCGCGCTCGCTGTTCGCCGGCGGCGGAGAGGGCGAGATCCCCACAGCGGAGCTTGCCGCCGATGATTTCCGCGATGGCAAAGTAGATATCCTGACGATTCTCAATAAATCCGGCCTTGCGCCGTCCCGCGCCGAGGCGCGCAGGAACGTGCAGCAGGGCGGCGTCCTCGTGGACGGCGAGAAGGTGACGGATATTGCCGCCTCCTACACCGAGGAGCAGCTGAAAGCCGGAATTGTCGTGAAGCGCGGAAAGAAAAATTTCAAAAAAGTGATTTTTGAGGGAAAATGAAGACAGAGGAACAGAAGAAAAAGCTGGCGCTCGAGATCATCGACCGCCTGAAGCAGGAATACCCCGACGCGGACTGTACGCTCGACTACGATGACGCATGGAAGCTGCTCGTCAGCGTGCGTTTGGCTGCGCAGTGCACTGACGCGCGCGTCAATGTCGTCGTGGAGGGCCTGTACGCGAAATATCCGGACGTGGCCGCGCTGGCCGCGGCGGACGTGGACGACATTGAGGCGATTGTGCGTCCCTGCGGACTTGGCAGAAGTAAGGCGCGCGACATCAGCGCCTGCATGAAGATTCTGCATGAAAAGTACAATGACAAGGTGCCGGACGATTTCGATGCATTGCTGGCGTTGCCGGGTGTCGGACGCAAGAGCGCGAACCTGATCATGGGAGATGTCTTCGGCAAACCCGCGATCGTGACCGATACGCACTGCATCCGTCTGGTGAACCGTATGGGGCTTGTGGACGGCGTCAAGGAGCCGAAGAAGGTGGAGATGGCGCTCTGGAAGCTGATTCCGCCGGAAGAGGGCAGCGACCTCTGTCATCGTCTGGTCTGGCACGGACGGGAGGTCTGCACAGCGCGGACGAAGCCGTACTGCGAGCGCTGCTGCCTGAATGATATCTGCGCGAAAGCGGGGCTGGAAAAGTCTTAACACATAAAAGGAGGTAAAAAACATGAACGAAATTATTAAAAACATGATGGATCGCAGAAGCTGCCGCGCCTACACGGGCGAGCAGATCAAGGATGAGGAGCTCGACCTGATCCTGCAGGCGGGCGTGTGGGCGCCCTCCGGCATGGGCGCGCAGAGCCCGATGCAGGTTGTCGTGCAGGACCCGGAGCTGGTGAAAAAGCTCTCTGCCATGAACGCGGCGGTCATGGGCAGCAGCGCAGATCCCTTCTATGGTGCGCCGACCGTAGTCATCGTGTTCGCAGATTCCGAGAAGATGACCTATGTGGAGGACGGTGCTCTGGTGATGGGTAATATGATGAACGCCGCGGCATCCATCGGCGTTGCGTCCTGCTGGATCCACCGTGCGAGACAGGTGTTTGACTCCGAGGAGGGCAAGGCGCTCAAGAAGGCCTGGGGTGTGCCGGACAGCTACGAGGGTATCGGCCACTGCATCCTCGGCTACGCTGCCGCGGCGCTTCCGGAAGGAAAGCCGCGCAGAGAAGGAAGAATCATCAAAGTCGGCTGAGCTGGAGGAGGACACTATGAAATTTACCTACCCGGCGATTCTGCACCGGCAGGAGGACGGACGCTGGCAGGCCACGCTGCCTGATCTCGAGGGCTGCGTGGCCACTGGTGATACGCTCGACGAGGCCGTTGATGAGGCGAATGCGGAGATGTACCGCTGGATCGAGGCGGAGATGGCGGAGGACGACGCGGCGTTGCCGCCGGTCTCTGACGCCGCCGACCTGCAGGTGCAGGAAGGCGACGAAGTGCGGAATATCTGCATTAACTTCCGTTTTAATGACGGATGGGATGAGTAAGTGGTTTGAGCAGAATCTGGAGCATTTCCAGAGGTCGTATTCTGTAAAATGTGAATAAAGCTGCATCTTATAAAATTTGCTATGGCAGATGCGTGAGTAGAAACAAGAATTTAATGTGGCATTTAAACAACATGGCTCCAACTTTATTCAGTTGGAGCCATGTCATCATATTAAATTCTTAAGATTTGTATTTACATTGAAACGATTTGAGTGTAAAATAAAAACAACTTATCACTTATGTTGAAAAGAACCGTTGTAATAAATCTACAGGAAAGAAGGAAGTGGAATGTCCGCAAGAACGGAAGAATACTTGCGAAGTGTAGTCAGGGAACTTGTGAAGCTCCCTGCTGAAGTAGAGTGGGTAGAATTTAAGTGCAGTAATAAAGACCCGGAAAGAATAGCGAAGTATATTTCAGGATTAAGCAATTCGGCTACTTTGTGTGAACGCCCAAATGCATATATTATATGGGGCGTTGCAGATGATACGCACAAAATTGTCGGAACAGATTTTGAATATCGTAAAATGCGTAAAGGAAATGAAGAGCTAGAAGCGTGGCTTGTCAGAATGATTAACCCGAAGATCAATTTTAATTTCTATGATGTGCTTATGGAGAATGGAAAAAAGGTTACTTTGCTTGAAATTCCCTGTGCGGAAAGGGAACCCGTCAAATATGGTTCCCTCGCTATGATTCGAATTGGCAGCAATCTGAAACCGTTGGCTGGTTATTCGGAGAAAGAACAAGAGCTTTGGAAGCGGTTCGATACTACGATTTTTGAGCTTCGTACAGCGAAGCTTAATGTCTCTGAGGATGACGTGGTACGACTATTGGATTTTTCGAGATATTATGATGCTATGCAACTTCCGGTACCTAGGAATCGCGAAAGTATCATGGATGATTTCTGCCATGAAAAATTTTTAAAAAGAAACGAAAATTGCAAGTGCAAGTTGAACACATCCGCGAAAAGCTTCAATAGAG
>JAJQBC010000103.1 GCA_021203465.1 Lachnospiraceae bacterium
TTTGTCGGTGTGTTCATCGCCATCGTTATATGCGGTGTCATGAGAATTGCCATTGTCTCTGCGTTCGCGATACTGGCACTGCTTTTCTCGACGCTTTATCCGGCCATGCTGCGCGCCGGCCTGAGTAAAAAGACGACGATTTCGGCGCTGTTTCTGGGAACCTGCTTTGACTGGGGACCGGCGGATTTTGTCGTAGCGGTTGTTCTGGGCGGCGCGGGCGACAGCGATATCCAGGGCTATTTTCTCAGCGCTTCGGTCTATGTAGTCCCGATTATGATTCTGATCTGCGCACTGGTCAGTGGCAAGATCATGGAGTACTGGGATAAGAAGGACGGCTATGTTCTCGGAAGCGACAGCCCCGAAACCGAGGAGACAGCTGGGGAGCTTCCTCCACTGGGCTATGCGATCCTCCCGCTGCTTCCGCTGATTCTGATTATCGTATTCAGCAAGGTTTTCTTCCAGGACGTGTCGATCAGCGTTGTAGCGGCTGTGGTGATCTCCCTCTTCGTTTCATTCTTGCTGGAGTGCATACGCAAGAAAAATGTATTGGAGAGGACGACGGATCTGACGGTGTGGCTCAGCAGCATGGGCGGCGGCTTTGCCAATCTGTTCCTGATGGTGGCTTCAATACAGCTTTTTGCGGGCATGCTGAGTAAGCTCGGGGGCTTCACCTGGCTGATTAACGTGCTGATCGGCTCCGGTATCAGCGGCTGGCTGATGTTCTTCCTCGCGGGAGTCTTTGTTATCCTGATGGCCGTTCTGATTGGGGAACCATCCGCGATCTCGGCGATTCTCGCGGGCCCGGTGCAGACCGCGGCAAACAGTCTCGGAATTCCGTTTTATGCGGCTATATTCCCGCTCCAGACAGCCAACGCGTTTCGCTGCCTCTCCATCGGCACGGGACCGCACATTCAGTACTGCTCTAATTATGCGGGCTGTTCAGCGCTGGATATCTCAAAGAGATGCGCGATACCCTGTATTATCATTTTCCTGACATCGTGCTTGGGCGCATTTTTTATCCTGGGATAAATGGAGATATGACAGAAAACAGAGAGCTGTCCCACTGAGGGGCAGCTCTCTGAATCATAGAGACATTGACATTAAATCCGGTGCCCGGAGGTGGCATGGAAGGTATTGAAGCCCGGCGCGTGATAATGTCTGGAGTAGCTGACCCGCTCCCCGCTCTGACGGCTGATGAGCTGTTCCACCAGAAGTAAAGGGCTCCCGGGATCGCATTCCAGCATTTTTGCCAGCTCCTCTGTGGCGGAAACGGCGCTCACCTCCACCTGGGAGAAGTAATCATAGGTCGCCAGCTTGGAAAAGACGGCGTCCGGCAGAGCGGCATACTGGATTTGCCCTTCCACGGAGGGGTAGGCGCGCTCATAGGGGACATACTTGATCTCCGCCGCGACAACCTTATTCTCTTCGTTTCGGTAAAGCTGCGCCATCATGATGACCTTCCTTTTCGGGGAGATCTGCAGCTTTTCCTGTAAATCCTTGTCGGGCAGGACGCCGTGGACGTCCCAGTAGCTGGGAGTACAGCCCTCGATCGTCTCCCAGAAATTGATGGTGTAGTCGGTGTGGTTGGGACGGCAGACAAAATATCCGATTTTCGGCTTTGAATAGATCAGACGCTCGCCCTCCAGCAGCTTCAGGGCTTTCCGCACCGTCTCGCGGCTGGTCTGAAAATCGGTGCAGAGCTGATTTTCGGAGGGCAAAAGATCACCGGGTTTTAAATCGCTGGAAAAAATCCGCTGCCGGAGTTCTGTATAGATGCTTGTGTAGACAGGGCTGTTTCCCTTATTTTCTCCCATATTTATCCTCGATGATTTTTTTGCAGAATGCCAGTGTGGTGGCCGTGTCGTAGGCCCAGCCGTCGGCGTGGATCTGCTCACAGTAAAACTCGCTCGTGCAGGAGCCGCCGATGAATACCGGTACTACGTCCCGCAGACCCGCCTCGGCCAGCTGATCGATCGTCTCCTGCATGGAGACAATGGCCAGTCCCAGGAAACTGCTCAGCAGGAGCACATCCGGCAGATACGTTCGGACAGCCTCGACAAACTGCTGCGGCTTGACGTCCACGCCCAGGTCGATCGCTTCAAAGCCCTCCGAGCGTAAAAGGCTGACGATAATATCCTTGCCGATATCGTGGACGTCGCCGGCCACAACGCCGATGACGACCTTTCCGATCGGCAGCGTGTCCTCTTCGGATACGAATGGCGAAAGGGAGCTGAGCGCGGACTGGTAGAGCATGCCGGAGACAACCAGATCCCCGATAAAATATTCGCCGCACTCAAATTTTTGTCCGACGACTGAAATGCCCTCATTTAATCCTGCGATAATGGAAGAGACTGAAAAGCCGGAATCCGACATGGTTTTTACAAGAGTCAGGATCAGTTCTTCGTTCAGTTCGGACATTGCTACAACAAGTTTTTCCTGTAGATCCATCTTTTTGTATCCTTTCTTTCTATGCCCGAGAGAGGTGATAAATTTCTACTGGATTGATTATACGGAAAAATGACGGGAATAGCAACCGCTTTACAGACGAAATTCATCATACTATAATAGAGAAGGGGTGTTTACCATGAAGACAGCGATCGTCGCGTGTGCTGTGATGGAAAAGGAATTACAATATATTTTTTCGGAGGAGGGGCTGGATTATCCGATTGTCTGGATCGAATCCGCGTTGCACGACGTACCGAAAAAGCTGCACGCCAGGCTGGAGGAAGAGCTGGAAAAGCTGCAGGCGGAGCGGGTGATTCTGACGTTTGGCCTCTGCGGCAACAGTGTGATTGGCCTCAGGGCCGATTCCCGCGAGTATATTCTCCCGAAAGCGGACGACTGCATCACGATGCTGCTCGGTTCCCGGGAGCGCCGCCGGAAGCTCAATTCCGAGCTGGCCGCCTATTATCTGATGGAAGGCTGGCTCCGTGGACCGAAGACGCCGATGCAGGAGTTGCAGAGGGTCAGGGAACGTTACGGGGAGAAACTCGGGCAGGAGATCATCGAGGTCATGTACCAGAACTATCGCTCTTTGTGTCTGCTGGACACGGGGCTGTCCGATCTTGAGCAGTTAAAAGGAGAATGCCAGCCTGTCGCGGAGATCACCGGGACGGAGGTCTGTGTTGAAACTGGCACGCTGGACTGGCTGCGGCGGCTGATCCTGGGACCCTGGGATTCGGAAAATTTCATCGTGAAGCACCCGGGGGAGGAGATCACGGAGGCGGATTTCCTGTGCTAGCTCCTGTGTCAGCGTGAGCGGGCGGATGCGTTGCATCGGCCCGCTCATGTCATCCAAAGCCTTGCACATACTAAACGTCTCTCCTTTCTCTTTTCGCTCTTCTATGTATTGCCCCAGTTTTTCGTCGCGAAGCAGGACTGCCATCGCTCTGCCGGTTTCCCTATTCAGCTTTCTGCATGCCGGATCCTCCTGCACTTCCTGATAGATTTCTTCCCGTCTCTGATCCTTCTTCAGAAGCCGGAGAATATATATCAGTCGCCTTTGAGAGGCCTCCACATGTTCGAGTTCATACATGTTGATCAGATTCAGACGATAATTCTGGAGAAATAACATAAATGGTTCTCTGTAAAGATGCGGATGGGAAATCAATGCTTAATCAGCGGTAGTCCTTATGAGCTCCTCATAGATCTTCTCCGCATCACACTCTGGCGCATATTTTCGGACGAGCTGATAAATACTAAGGATTTCATCAAGCGGTTCGTCTAGATCCACAGCGATCGTCTCCGCGTCTTTTCCCTTCGCGTATTTGCGGGATACCATGGAAATGATCTTTAATACGCCCCCTTCTTCTTTCCCTTCTGCTCGTCCATCCTCGATCAATTCCCGCAATCCATTTCGCATATCTGCATCTCCTCCTTCTTGTTTTTCGTTAATTTCCAGCAACTCCGGTGTATTTGTATATTCGGCCAGGGTTTCATATACATCCCGATCCAGATGACGAAATGCCGGAAGCTCTTCGATCATCCGCTCCAGTTCTTTCTTATTCTCCTGGTATTTTAAATACAGGAACATATATCCCATATCACCCGGGAACTCCAGCAGACGTTTGTCCGGCATGTGATAAACATCCAGCACGTGAGCCGGATAATTTCCTATATAAGCCCGCATCTCCTCCGGGATCTGTTCCCAGAGTAGCAATTCATGGAGATTTCCGGCAGCGTCCCACTCACGCTGGCCAAAATACAGAATCAACGTAATCGTCGGTATCAGCCTGTCATCCTTTCCAATGCCCGCCAGAAATTCGTCCTCTCGTAAATCCTTTGCCTTCCGGTGATGCGACTCAAGCGCTCTGATCTGTTCATTGTAGGATGCCACATCATAGTCCATACTGCGCACAGGAGCCAGATAGTCCACATAACTTTGGAGCTCTGTCCCTATTACAACGCGAATTCGCGCCTGTTCAACGCGATGAACGATATCACGGTATCGATTATGGATCGTATCGCCTGGCCGGGACCGACGCACGCTCCTCCGATCCTCTTTTCTTAAGCTTTCGGGAGAAATCCGCGCCGCGCCGCCAAAAATCCATCCGTTTACAAGATCCGCAAAATGTTCTTTCTTCTCGTAGAAAAGAAGCATCGTAGTTTCTTGCCCCATAATCCTCCTTACGGCGGACGATGGGCTGCCTTACGGCATCCGCTGCGTTCCGCCATATAAAATTATTTTTCTCTGAAAATATGGCGATACGCCTCGATATGCCTCAAGCACACGACCTTCAGATTTATGTGTTTTATTCTACTGCACACAGTATGATTTGTCAACGGGAAAATCTATGAAGATAAACTTAAGGAATTTTAAGAAATGTCCACCCGGATTTATGTTATACTGAGTCCAGAACAGTAGGAAGGGAGGGCGCAGGATGGGTAACTCCGCACAGGCAGTCATCCAGGTGAAGAATCTCTATAAAATATTC
>JAJQBC010000026.1 GCA_021203465.1 Lachnospiraceae bacterium
ATTTACGTCCAGCACAAACTTTATCCAACATATTTCATATTTTCTTCATCCATTTTTTCTTGTTTTTTTATATTTGCCCCTTCTTGTTTGTGCATTTTTTATAATTTTCCGCCATGTTTTTGTGAAATTTGACGATTGACAAAATTATTTTGTTTTCAAATCTTGCTATTTTGATTTCTTATCTGTTCATTTCTGTACGCTTCCGGACCGATTCCCATACTCTTTTTAAACGTTTTGTAGAAATTGCTGTAATTGTGAAATCCGCTCAATCTGGCAACCTCCATGATGGGCATGTCCCCGTAGAGAAGCTGACGGGCAAGGCTGATCCGTTTCTCCGTGATATAGCTCGCCAGCGTATTTCCCGTCACCTCCCGGAACAGGCGGCAGATGTGCGAGACGCTGTAGTTGAACTCCGCGGAAATACTCTCGAGCATCAGATCCTTTTCCAGATTTTCCTCGACATACTCCAGAATCTTCGCGACCTTTTCTGCCCGGGGATCCGCGTTCTGTCCGGAGTCGAGGCCCTTGCAACAGTCGCGGAACAGATATCCCAGAATGCAGGCCACAAGACTCTTTTCGAGAACCGGTTTCTCCGCCCCTGCACTGCGCTGGATTTTCCGGTAACGCTCCAACACCTGCACATAATCCGTCAGCTGCTCCATTTCCAGATGCAAAATGGGATAGTTGGAATTGTCCTGTGAAAAGATACGTAGCAGATTGACATCGTGCACGGAAGTCTCCTGCAGGTTCCTCGCGTCGATCCCCAGACTCAGACGCTGGTGGTGCTCGTTGTCCCGGCACTCCAGCACATGATTTTCAAACATCCGGCACAAAATCACGTCCCCGCGCCGGACTGTGTATTCGCTTCCCTCCAGCTGATAGAGGACATCCTCCCCCATGTAGACGATCACTTCATAATAATCGTGATAATGCACGAAACCGGTCTGATTCGTCCCAGTGTCATAATAGGTCAGATGATAACCCCGCTCCATCATGTCCAGACTTGCTTTGGACACCAGATAACTGCCTTTTTTTTCCATAGACGCCCTCCTTTTTTAAATGTAACATACGGGCGCATATCTTGTCAAAGTTCCCGTTCCCACATCCAGCTTCCCTCAGATTTCGCCTCGCGACGGGCGTCCCGGCTTTCGGCTGAGCCCTCCCACTGCCGGACGCACATGAATAAAGGGACCCGGCAATATCCGAGTCCCCTTACATTCCATGGTTATTTTTTACTCAGCTGTTCTGACTTAGCGACGCACTTCCGTGCCGGTGATGTTCTCATAGAACTTCAGGATCGCGCTATGATCGCTCGAGCCCTCGCCGTTGTTGTGCAGCCACTGCAGCATCTCCTGCACAGCGGAGGTCAGCAGCATCGGGGTGCCGAGGCCATGACCCGTGTCAAGCGCATTGTTCAGATCCTTGATGTGAAGATCGATACGGAAGCCCGGCTTGAAGTTGCCGTCCATCATCATCGGAACCTTCGCATCCATAACGGTGGAACCGGCAAGGCCGCCGCGGATCGCCGCGAAAACCTTCTCCGGGTCTACGCCCGCCATCGTGGAGAGCGAATATGCCTCCGCGCAAGCCGCGATGTTCACCGCCACGATGATCTGGTTCGCAAGCTTCACAGTGTTGCCCGCGCCGTTGATGTCGCCGCAATGCACAACAGAGCCGCCCATCACGTTCAGGAGATCACTGTACTTGTCAAACAGAGCCTTCGGGCCGCCGCACATAATCGAGAGCGTGCCATCGATCGCCTTCGGCTCTCCGCCGGATACCGGTGCGTCCATCATGTTGATGCCCTGCTTTGCGCAGTCCTCGGCAATCTTCTTGGACTCAAGCGGAGCGATGGAGCTCATGTCGATGATATCAAGACCTTCCTTCGCACCCTCTGCGATGCCGCCCTTATCAAAGACAGCCGCGCGTACGTTCGGGGAGTTCGGAACCATCGTGATGACTACGTCGCTCTTGGAAGCGACATCCGCGTTGCTCGTGCCTCTCGCTGCGCCGCAGGAAACCACGTCGTCCAGAGCTGCCGCCGCGAACGGATCGTATGCGGTCACTTCATAGCCCGCCTTCAGAAGATTCTTGCACATCGGTCTTCCCATGATGCCAAGTCCTACAAATCCTACTTTCATCTTACCTTACCTCCTAAAATATTTTATTATTTAAAGTTCGCCGGGCGGCCTGATGGCCGCCGGGCTGGACTTCTTTACAGATTATAAATTAACTCGATCGCGTTTGCAATATGCTCCGGCGTAAGTCCCAGATATTCCAGGATATCGTTGTAGCTGTGCGCCGAGGAACCGAAGGTGTCATTCACACCCACGAACTCGATCGGTTTGCACTCCTTGCAGAGAGCCTCCGCAATCGCACCGCCGAGGCCGCCGATCACACTGTGCTCCTCAGCCGTCACAACGCCCTTGCAGTCCTTCGCAAGCTCGCAGATAAGCTCTTTATTCATCGGCTTAATCGTGCTGACATTGACAACCTTCACAGAGATCTTATCCGCGACCTTCTCCGCCGCTTCGAGCGCCTTGCCGACCATGATGCCGCAGGCAAATACGACGACATCCGTCCCCTCTCTCATGACAGTCGGAACGCCGATCTTGAAGGGGGCGCCCTCCTCGGTCACGTTCGGATAGTCGTTGCGGTTCACACGCATGTACATCGGACCCTGATTCTCAGCCATATACTTGGTAGCTCCAACAACCTCATTCGGATCCGCCGGTACGATGACCGTCATGTTCGGGATGACTCTCATATAAGCAATATCATCCACAGACTGGTGCGTTGCGCCATCGCCGAAATCCGACACACCCGCAGAGGAACCGCAGATCTTGACGTTCAGCTTGCCGATGGAAATGCTCTGGCGAATCTGGTCATATGCACGCCCCGCCGAGAATACCGCAAAAGAGTTTGCAAACGGGATCTTACCTACGCGCGCCAGGCCGCCCGCTACGGACGCCATGTTCGCTTCCGCGATTCCCATTTCCACATGCTGCTCCGGAAGCGCCTGCTCCGTCATCTTTCCCATCGTGGAGCCGCACAGATCAGCATCAAGTACGACAATATCTTTATTTTCCTTAGCCAGAGAGAGCAGAGTCTCACCATACGCTGTTCTTTGATTGGTATAAGCCATTCTGATTCCCCTCCTTCTTATGAAAGCTCCGCCAGAGCCTTGTCATACAGCTCCTGCGTGAGTGCCGCATTGTGAAATCCTACCTGATTCTCCGCGAAACTGATGCCCTTGCCCTTCACCGTATGAGCGATGATGGCGGTCGGCTTGTCCTTGCACTCCTCCGCATCGTCGAGTGCCTTCACGATCTCCTTCATGTCATGTCCGTTGATCTCGATGACATTCCAGCCGAACGCTTTCCACTTCTCAGCAAGATCGCCGCTGTCCAGACGATCCTTGATCTTGCCCATTGCCTGCAGGCCGTTATTGTCGATGATCGCGCACAGATTATTCATCTTCTTCGCGCCGGCAGCCATCGCTGCCTCCCAGATCTGGCCCTCGTTCTGCTCGCCGTCTCCGACCAGCACGTATACACGATTCGACTTGTTGTCCATCTTAAGGCCGATCGCCATGCCGAGTCCAAGGCTCAGTCCCTGTCCGAGAGAACCGGTGCCTGCCTCGATACCGGGCGTCCCAAGATGCGGATGTCCCTGCAGATAGAAGCCGACTTCCTTGCAGCGCATGAGATCTTCTACCGGGAAGAATCCCGCCTCAGCCAGAGCGGAGTACTGAAGAATCGCCACATGGCCCTTCGACAGAAGGAAATAATCACGACCCTCCCACTCGGGATTCTTCGGATCGTATTTCATCTTGTAGAAATACAGTGCCGCGACCAGGTCTGCGCTCGAGCAGCTTCCGCCCACATGGCCGGCCACGCCAACGCCGATGCACTTAATGCAGTCTCTTCTCAGAAGCTGTGCCTTCGCCTCCAGAGATTCCAACAGTTCCTTTGAGTAACCCATAGTATCCTCCTTATAAAAAATTTTTTTAATAGCAGGTTACGCCGCCGTCCACCGCCAGCGAAAGTCCGTTGATGAAACTGGCCTCCTCGCTCGCCAAATACAGCACTGCATTCGCCACATCCTCCGCCGTGCAGAGTCTGCCAAGCGGAACTTCTCCAAGACGCTCCGCCGCAAATGCCGGATCTTTAAGCCTCTCGCTGATGAGCGGAGTATTGACCGTACTCGGATGAATCGAATTGCAGCGGATATTGTCCTTTGCATAGCGGGACGCGATCGCCTTCGTCAGCATCGTAACTGCGCCCTTCGTCGCCGTATAGGCCTCCGGTGTGTACTTGTGTCCCACCAGACCGCAGACTGAAGAAGTATTGATGATACTTCCGCCGCCCTGCGCGCGCATCTGGGGAATCGCGTACTTGATGCCCAGGAAAACACCGCCCGTGTTGATCTTCATCATCGTCATCCACTCGTCGATGTTCATCTCCTCAACCGGCTTGCGGATATTGATGCCTGCATTGTTGACAAGGACGTCCACCTTTCCCGTCTGCGCAACGGCTGTCTGGATGGCCTTCTGCCAGTCTTCTTCACTCGTGATATCCGCCGGCTGGAAACACGCCTTTCCGCCCGCCGCCTCAATATCCGCAATCAAAGCCTTCGCCGCCTCTTCCGCCTGCGGAAGATCCAAAATGAAAATGACCGCTCCATTCGCCGCCAGCAGCTTTGCCATCGCGCCGCCAAGCCCGCCGGCTCCGCCGGTGATGAGAATTGTCTTGCCCTTCACGTTCATGGAAATTGTCCCCTTTCCTGTTATTTGGTTGCATTGTATCACAGAAGGACTTGTTAGTCAACTAACAACATGTAATTTTATCCAACTTTTTTTAAATATTTTTCGCAAATTGCAAGTGCAAGTTGAACACTTCCGCGAAAAGTTTTAATAGAGTC
>JAJQBC010000139.1 GCA_021203465.1 Lachnospiraceae bacterium
AAAGCTGGAGAACTGTCCCATAAACAATCACTCATTTATAAGCTTTTTTAATAATATGTAAAAAGAGGGCTTGACAGAACTTGAGACGGATGGTAATATCATTCTTGAAATCCGACTAAAATACTCGGAATTAAAACGGGGTGATGACGATGAAGCTTTCTACAAAAGGGCGATACGGCCTGCGGGCGATGGTGGATCTCGCGCTGCATGCCGAGGATGGTCCGGTGTCGATCGCGGCGATCGCAGCCAGGCAGCATATCTCAGAGAGCTATCTTGAGCAGCTGATCGCGAAGCTCCGAAGAGCGGGACTGGTGTGTAGTATGCGGGGAGCGGCCGGCGGCTATGTACCGGGGCGCCCGGCGGAGGAGATCTCGGTCGGCGACGTGCTGCGTGTGCTGGAGGGTAGCCTCGATCCAGTGGACTGTCCGGGACTTTGGGAGGAGAGCGGCTGCGAGGGTTCCGATATGTGTGTTACGAAGTATGTGTGGAAACGTATCAATGAGAGCATGAATCGGACTGTGGATGAGATGCTTTTGAGCGATCTCGTCGCGGAGAGCCGGAAGGTACAGGAGAAAAATCAGATACCGATATCGTGTTGTGAAAAAAAGGAGTGAGCGTAACATGGGTGAAGAGAAGAGATTGATTTATCTGGATAATGCGGCGACGACGAAGACCGCGCCGGAGGTGGTGGAGGCGATGCTTCCGTATTTTACAGAGTTGTACGGCAATCCGTCCAGCGTATATAATTTTTCCCAGAAGAGTAAGGAAGCGATCACGAAGTCGCGCGAACAGATCACGGCGACGCTCGGGGCGCAGCCGGAGGAAATCTATTTTACCGGCAGCGGCACGGAGGCGGACAACTGGGCGCTGAAGGCTACTGCAGAGGCTTACCGCTCGAAGGGAAACCATATTATCACGACGAAGATCGAGCACCACGCGATCCTGCACACGGGACAGTGGCTTGAGAAGCACGGCTTCGAGGTGACCTGGCTTGATGTGGATGAATCTGGTGTGGTGAAACTCGATGAGCTGAAGAAGGCGATTCGTCCGACGACGATCCTGATCAGCGTGATGTTCGCAAATAATGAGATCGGGACGGTGCAGCCGATCAAAGAGATCGGCGAGATCGCGAAGGAACACGGCATCCTCTTTCACACGGACGCGGTGCAGGCCTTCGGCCAGCTCCCGATCAACGTGGATGAGCTGCACATCGATATGCTGAGTTCGAGCGCGCACAAGTTGAACGGTCCGAAAGGCGTCGGCTTCCTCTACATCCGCAAGGGCGTGAAGATCCGGAATTTTGTGCACGGCGGGGCACAGGAGCGAAAACGCCGGGCGGGTACGGAGAATGTGCCGGGGATCGTCGGCTACGGCGCGGCGGCGGAGCGCGCGGCCCGCACGATGAAGGATCGCACGGACAAGGAGCGGGAGCTTCGCGATTATCTGATCGACCGCGTGCTGAAGGAGGTTCCGTATACGAGGCTGAACGGGCATAGAACCAGCCGCCTGCCGAACAACGCGAATTTCAGCTTCCAGTTTATAGAGGGCGAGTCGCTGCTCATCATGCTGGATATGGACGGAATCTGCGGTTCCAGCGGCTCGGCCTGCACCTCCGGCTCGCTCGATCCCTCGCATGTGCTGCTCGCCATCGGCCTGCCGCACGAGATCGCGCACGGTTCGCTGCGCCTGACCTTAAGCGAGGAGATCACGAAGGAGGATATCGACTACGTGGTGGAGTCTATTAAGAAAATTGTGGAGCGTCTGCGCAGCATGTCGCCGCTCTATGAGGATTTCATGAAAAAACACTGAAAGGTGGACGTTGATGAGTCATACCCGAAAGTGCAGCCCTGCCGTTCAGAACATTAATGTATTATGTATGGACAATTTTGTGTGCCCTTGACGAATATTACTGTGTCGGCGGGGTCAGCCCGACAGGCATTGATGTTTGCGAGATAAAACAAAAAGAAAAGAGGAAAAATAAGGTATGTACAGTGATAAAGTGATGGATCATTTCCAGAATCCGAGAAATGTCGGGGAGATCGAGAACGCGAGCGGCATCGGCACGGTCGGCAATGCGAAGTGCGGCGATATCATGCGGATCTATTTTGATATTGATGAAAATCAGGTCATCCGCGACGTGAAGTTCAAGACCTTCGGTTGCGGCGCCGCGGTGGCGACGAGCAGCATGGCGACAGAACTCGTGAAAGGCAAGACGATCTACGAGGCGCTCGAGGTGACGAACAAGGCCGTGATGGAGGCGCTGGACGGGCTGCCGCCTGTGAAGGTGCACTGCTCCCTGCTCGCGGAGGAGGCCATTCACGCGGCGCTCTGGGACTATGCGGAGAAGAATGATATCAAAATCGATGGACTGCAGAAGCCGAAGTCTGATATCCACGAAGGTGAAGAAGAGGAAGAATATTAAAATGAGCGGGAAGAAGGTCGTCGTCGGGATGTCCGGCGGAGTGGATTCCTCGGTGGCGGCCTGGCTCCTTCAGGAGCAGGGCTGGGAGGTCATTGGCGTGACGATGCAGATCTGGCAGGATGAGAATCCGGCCACGGTTTCGGAGAATGGCGGTTGCTGCGGTCTTACAGCGGTTGAGGATGCGCGCCGTGTGGCATCGAAGCTGGGGATTCCCCACTATGTCATGAATTTCAAACAGGAATTCAAAGAACGGGTTATAGACTATTTTATGGACGAGTACCTGCACGGACGCACGCCGAATCCCTGCATTGCCTGCAACCGTTATGTGAAGTGGGAGTCGCTGCTTAAGCGCAGTCTGGAGATCGGCGCGGACTATATTGCGACCGGGCACTATGCCCGTATCGAACGGCTCACGAATGGCAGATACGTCCTGCGAAATTCGGTTACCGCCGCGAAGGATCAGAGCTACGCGCTCTACAGCCTGACGCAGGAGCAGCTTGCGCATACACTGATGCCGGTCAGCGATTATGAGAAGGATGAGATTCGCGCGATCGCGGAGCGTCTGGAGCTTCCTGTGGCGCATAAGCCGGACAGTCAGGAGATCTGCTTTGTGCCGGATCACGATTATGCCCGTTTTATCGAGGAACAGTCCGGCGCGGAAGTTCCGGAGGGAAATTTTGTCTGGAAGGACGGGACAGTAGTCGGCAGACATAAAGGCATCACGCATTACACGGTCGGTCAGCGCAAGAAGCTGGGGATTGCCCTTGGACGTCCCGTTGTAGTGATAGAGATCCGCCCGGAGATGAATGAGGTTGTGCTCGGGGAAACGACAGATGTATTTCGGAGAAGCCTGCGGGCGAGCCATCTGAACTGGATGGGGACAGAGGCGTTTGACGGGGAGCGACGCTTTCTCGCGAAGATCCGCTACAACCACACCGGCGCGCCCTGCACAGTGCGGCGCAGCGGCGCGGACGAGATCGAGTGCGTCTTCGACGAGCCGGTCCGCGCGGTGACGCCGGGCCAGGCGGTCGTGCTCTATGACGGGGAGTATGTGGCGGGGGGCGGGACGATTCTGTGAGCGGTTCGGTTTTTCTGCGGAAGGAAGCATATTTAAAAGAGCACATATGCCCTTTGGGATATATGCGCCCGTGTATGTAAGTGTTATGAACCGCACAGGAAAAGTAATGTTCGTGATCCATGCAGATTTGAATGTTACAGTGGAATCTCTGTCGGAACCCTTCTGTGGTAAATGTAATAGGAAGAGAATCCGCAGGATTTTATCAGCTCCGCTGCCTCGTCAAACTTCCACGCGAGATGCTCTTCTTTGTGTGCGTCGGAGCCGATCGTGACAAGCTGCCCGCCCAGCTCACGGTAGCGCAGGATGATATCCTGCCCCGGATTCGGCTCTCCGAGGCCATAGCGATAGCCGGTGGTATTGACTTCCAGCGCGATATCCTTTCTGACCAGCAGTCGCAGGATTTCATCGATAATCCCACGAAAAAGATCATAGGAATAGTAGCGATCCCGGTTCGGACCATAGCGGATGACATAGTCGAGATGCCCGAACGCGTCAAAATTCGAATAGGATTCCAGATTGTGCAGGCAACACTCGAAATATTCCATATAGGCGCTGAACTCGTCCCGGTTTTCAAAGTAGGATGCATAGTAGGGATCGCGGCTGTTCACCAGATGCACGGAGCCTATGACAAAATCAAAGGGGTAGGAGAAGACAAGGCTGTGGTGCCGCACAGCCAGATAGGGGCGCAGCCCCAGTTCCACGCCGATCTGTAGATCAATCTGCTCCCTGTATTTTGCGCGCAGCTGCTCCAGATGATGGAAATACTCCTTTGGATCAAACTCAAAACAGACGTCTCCGTCCCGATAATCATAATCCATATGGTCGGTCAGGCACAGGTGCTCCATGCCGAGTTTGACCGCGCGCCGGATCATCATCTCAGCCGTGGTCTCACCGTCGCCGGAAAATGTGGTATGTACATGATAATCAGATAAAACAGACAAAAAATTTCCTCCTGTAAAACAGACTATACACCATAATAAAGGAAGAAATCCGGATTGTAAAGAAAATTTCGTATGAAAGACGGTCTTTCAAGCCAGATCCTGTTCCTCTTCACCTTTCCTCAGGCTCAGATAATATTCAGCCATTCGCAGCGCCAGCGCCACTTCATCCGATGAATGTTGTTCACAGAGTATTTCAAATTTTCTGTGATTCGTGTCGGAGTTTTCGGATTCTTCACCGAACAGGATATAATCGGCGCTCACACCGCAGTATTTGGAAAGTCGCGCGACAATGTCCAGAGAGGGTGTGCGCTGCCCGCCCTCGATCAGAGCCAGATAAGAAGGGGAAATGAAC
>JAJQBC010000058.1 GCA_021203465.1 Lachnospiraceae bacterium
GGATATTAGCACAATTATTAGCACTTGTCAACATCGAGTGCTAATAATTTTATTTCACAATCTTTACAACACAAAAAGAAACCCTTATACTATGGATATATAATCAGAAACGAGGAAAACATCATGAGCAAGACATTTACCGGCAGGGTCTGGGTGCTGGGCGACGATATCGATACGGATATCATCATCCCCACCGAGTACCTTGCCCTGAAAACCGTGCAGGATATGGCTCCCTACGCCTTCTCCCCGCTGCGCCCGGAACTAGCAGCGCAGATCCAGCCGGGAGATGTGATCGTGGCGGGCAAGAATTTCGGCTGCGGCTCCTCCCGGGAGCAGGCGCCGGAAATCATAAAAGCGCTCGGTGTGCGCTGTGTCATCGCGCGCTCCTTCGCGCGCATCTTTTTCCGCAATGCGATCAACAACGGACTGCTGCTGATTGAAAATCCTGACCTGCGTGACGCGGTATCGGAAGGCGACACGATCGAGGTGCATGTGGGCGAAAAGATCATACATAACGGCAGGGAATTTCCAATCGCCTCTCTCCCGCAGAACCTGATGGATATTCTGAACGCGGGCGGACTTGTGAAAGCCATGCGCCGCCTGAACGGACTGGAGGGCTAAAACTATGGGACAGACAATTATTGAGAAAATTATCAGCAGAAATGTTGGGCGCGCAGTCCGTCCGGGCGACATCGTGACCGTAAATGTGGATCGCGTCATGATCCATGACATTTTCATCCCCTTTGTCGCGGACAAGTTCGAGGAGATGGGCTTTTCGAAGCTCTGGGATCCGGACCGGGTCGTCCTCATCTACGACCATCTCGTCCCGGCGAGCCAGGTTGACGACACGCGGCACTTCCGCGTAGGCAATGCTTTCGTGGAGAAATACGGGTTGAAAAATATACACCGCAGCGATGGCATCTGCCATCAGCTGATGACCGAGGCGCTGTATGTGAAACCGGGAGATATTGTATTTGGAACGGACAGCCATACCACAACCTACGGCTGCGTCGGCGCTTTCTCGTCCGGCATTGGCTACACAGAGATGGCGAGCATTCTCGGCACCGGCACGCTGTGGGTCAAGGTTCCGGAGACGATCCGAGTCGAGATTGAAGGCGAGCTTCCTGCAAATGTCACGTCCAAGGACATCATTCTCACGCTGATTGGCGACCTCAGGGCGGACGGCGCGACCTATCAGGCGCTCGAATTCTGCGGCAATACCGTAGAACACATGAGCGTCGCGAGCCGCATGACAATGTCCAACATGGCGGTCGAGGCCGGCGCCAAGTGTGCGCTTTTCACACCAGACGAGAAGACAGCTGAATACTGTGAAATCGAGCTGACGGAGCGTGAACGCTCCCTTGTGGGAGACACGGACGCATCTTATATCCGCACCCTTCATTACCGCGCGGAGGACTTCGTCCCGGTGCTGGCCTGTCCCTCTCAGGTAGACAATATCCATCCGGTGAGCGAATTCGCAGGAGCGGCTATCGACCAAGTCTTCATCGGCTCCTGTACGAACGGCAGGCTCGAGGATCTGCAGTGCGCGGCGGCCATATTAAAAGGAAGAAAAGTCGCTCCCTTCGTGAAGCTGATCGTGACCCCGGCCAGCCGGAAGATCTATAATCAGGCTCTCGAGGACGGCACGCTCGCGATTCTCGCGGAGGCCGGAGCAATCATCACACATCCGTCCTGCGGCCTCTGCTGCGGACGCACCGGCGGCATCTTAAGCGACGGCGAGCGCGTCGTCGCGACAAACAACCGCAATTTTCTGGGTCGCATGGGCACCTCGAAGGTAGAAATCTTTCTGGCCTCACCTGCCACCGCAGCGGCCTGCGCAGCAGCGGGGAAGATTGCGGAGCCCTGAGCATCAGGACACCATAGGAACATACTGCAGGATGAAGACAAACGTAAAAACGATAACCGAAGGAAGCTCACATGTCAAAAAACCGAAAACGGCTTCTGCCGCTCTGCCTTATTATCATTGTTATCATTCTGGGAGCTGCCGCGCTGCACAGTGTCTCTCACCGCTCCCGCGGCGTCACCCTCTACTTTGTGCGGCACGGCCAGACCGACACAAATGTGGCCGGTCTGCTGGTCGGCACCTCCGGGAACCCGACGCTGACTGAGCTTGGTGAGGAGATGGCCGCGCAGCTCGGCGAAGGTTTGAGCGATATCACCTTTGACGCGGCCTACGCAAGCACCCTGACACGTGCTTACGACACTGCCTCTCTCGTGCTCTCTGCCGCCGGGCAGGGGGACCTTCCCATCACACAGCTCGAGGGGCTATGCGATATCTCCTGGGGCGATGCGGAGGGCATGACTTCCGAAGAAATGTACGAAAAATTCGGCATCAGTACGCCCGCCGAAGCTTTCGGAAGCGTAGATGACGCCGAATTTGTCTCCCCGATCCATGCGGAGAGCAAATATGATTTCTGTGAGCGCTTTGAGGACGCAGTCTTTGAGATCCTCGAGGCACAGGAGGACGGCGACACCGTGCTGGTCGTCGCACACTCCTCGATGGACTACTTTTTCCAGAAATATTTTCTGGAACAGGCGGGCGGCGGCGTTGCGAACCTGAGCGTGACCATCCTGCGCTATGAGAACGGTGCGTTCACGCTCGTCGACTACAACGACACGTCCTACCTACAGTGAATAATAATACTGCTTCAGCCGCACCACATTTCCCTCCACGCTTAATCCCTCGATACTGCGCAGGAAGCTGGAAAAGCGGTTGTAGCCGTAATCCTTGGAGTCGAAGCCGCTGTAGTGCTTCTTCAGCTCCTCATTGATCATCGCGAGGTTGTCCACCGCCCCGCCGTTTTTACGAATAATACTCTGCACCTCGCGCTCAATCATCTCGCGCGACACGCCCCCGCTCTTCATGACGCGGTAATGATTCTCCTCGCGCACTACCTTCAGCGACGACATTTCCTCGGAGAGGAAAACGCTGAGCTTCGAGTAACCGTAATTTCGCACATCAAAATCCGGGTATTTGTCCGACAGACGCTGCCCAATAAAACTTAAGTCCAGCTCCTCCCCACCGGACTCGTTCAGCATCGTCAGAATCGCGTTCTCCACGTCGCTGATGCTCGTTACAGAGTCCCGGTCGCTGCCGGCGCTCGAGTGGTGCTCCGAACCGCGGTTCGCCTCGTTGATCAGGTTCAGGTGCACAAATTTGTTGCAGGCACGCGTCAGCGAGAGCGGCGTCTTCGACTCGCCCATACCGAGCACATATTTTTTCTCCTCGCGCAGGCGCACCGCCAGCCTCGTGAAATCGCTGTCGCTCGTCACAAGGCAGAAGCCGTCGACCTTGTTCTGGTACAGCAGGTCCATCGCATCGATGACCATCGCCATATCTGTGCTGTTCTTGCCGGTCGTGTAGGAAAACTGCTGAATCGGCGTCACCGAGTATTCGAGCAGCGTGTTCTCCTTCCAGCCGTTCTCCTTCGACCAGTTCCCGTAGATCCGCCTGCAGGACGCAAAGCCATATTTTTCCAGTTCATCAAAAATAACCTGCACGTAGCGCGCGCTGACATTCTCCGCATCAATTAGCACCGCAAACTGCATTTTTTCTTCTATTTCCATCATTTCTCTCCAGACTACCCCTATTATGTTTTTTGTCTTTTTATTTCGGCGCTGTTTCGGACTGATCGGTTTCTATGTCTTCCCCGGCGATCTTGAGCAGGCGTTCGATCTCCTCCAGCGGCATGTCGAGATAGAAGGACAGCTCATCCGGCGTCACCTGACGCCCAAGATCCTCCGTCAGCTCAGTGATCGAGTCCGCCAGCTTATTCAGCTTTCCGACGACCTCCTCGCCCAGACTCCGATTCCCCTCCTGCGCGTCCAGTGCCGCACGCATCGCACGGCGTATCTCCTGCTCCAGCCAGACTTCGTACCCGATATTTTCCCCCACCGTGTCAAGTGTGTCAAGCCCCAGCAAAAGCCCCAGATGGCCCTCCTGGATGAGATCCTGGATCAGCAGTCCCCGGTGTGCGTAGTCCTCCGCAATCGTAAGCATCTTTCCCATATAGTGCTCTGCCAGAAGATGACGCGCCGATACTTCTCCCCCTGCAGCACGCGCAAAGACATCCGCCAACTCCGCTCCCGCGACGCGCCGGGCCGCTTTCATATCCTTTCTGTACTGCTTAAGAAAAGTCTCCTCTTCTTCCGTGTAAGGCTGCGCCTCCGCTTTCGGGAGTTCGAGCCCCTCCACCTGAATATGCCGGGACGCCAGGAATTCATACACGAGCTGCAACTGCCCCTCGTCAAATTCCATATCCTTCAGGTACTCCCGCACATCCTCCTTTGTCAGCTTTCCATCCTTCTGCTCCGCATACGCCGACAGCGCCGCAAGCGCAGTGCGGAATTTACTCTGCTCATCCAATTGATGTCACTCCTTCTTCCCGGATGTCCACTGAGACTTCGTCTCATACGTTCCTGTCATTGAAAATAACGAACCTTCAGCATGCATACTGACTTTCCCGCCAATCTCCCGTCTCCTTAAGTTCCTGTCACCAAAAGCAACCGGCTTTCCTGTCCAGCAGCAGACTCCTGCACTTAAAGCTCACTTCCCGACCGCAGTCACCAAAAACAGCGTCTTACCATATACTAACATGAAACCATATAAGGACAGCAAACATTATGGCCACAAAAATAGTAGTGGACGCCGGGCATAACGGCCTGACCGACCCGGGCGCGGTCTACGAGGGACGGCTCGAGAGCG
This sequence comes from Lachnospiraceae bacterium, assembly GCA_021203465.1. Lineage (GTDB taxonomy): Bacteria > Bacillota > Clostridia > Lachnospirales > Lachnospiraceae > Hominiventricola. The sequence continues at coordinate 4,727 of JAJQBC010000058.1, forward strand.
ACGACACCCTGCGGCTCGCGATGGCCGTTGGCAACATTCTCGCACGGAACGGCTACGACGTCGTGTACACGCGCACCGGCGACCTCACCCAGTCGGTCACGCAAAAGGCCCAGCTCGCGAACGACGCGGACGCCGACCTCTTCATCTCCCTGCATCGAAACATGGGCACTTATCCGGGGCAATACGACGGCGTACAGACGCTCGTCTACGACCTGGGCGGCGAAAAGCTCATAATGGCCGAGGCCGTCAATGAAAATCTCGAAGCGCTCGGCTTCCGCAATATCAACGTGGAGGCCCGTCCCAACCTCACCGTCCTGAGGCGCACCGAGATGCCCTCCATCCTCGTGGAGGTCGGCTTCATCGACAGTGAAAAGGACAATCAGCTCTTCGACAGCCGTTTTAATGAAATCGCGCAGGCGATCGCGGACGGCGTCATGGACACGCTGGACGCTACGCTGGCTGACGCAGGGCAAAACGTGCCGGGCGTACGCATCGCGCAGGCAAACGGCCTTCCATATCTCCGATCTGAGCAGACTCCCCCGCAGGGCGAAACAAATCCGACTCCACGGATGATGACGGAGATACCGCCTCAGGAAGAATCCGCGCAGGCTGCAACGCCGGAGACAGTGCTGCTCTCTCCGGATGGGACTGAACCTCCCTCATCGGACGACGCGCCGCAGCACCCGCTCTACCGCGTACAAGTTGGCGCCTTCTACAAGCTGAGCAACGCCGTCGCGCTCGAGCAGGAGCTGAAACGCATGGGCTACAACACCTGGATTGTTACCGTATAAGAGCTTGCCCCACTCCCGGCTAAGCCCCGGGCAGAAAATCCTCAAAAGGGTACTCTTTCAGTCCCTGCTCCGCAACCTCTCGAGCCGCTCCTTCAGAGCCCGCTCTGCGCCGATATCCGTCGGCTCATAGAAGTGCTCACCGAGCAGCTCGTCCGGCAGGTACTGCTGCTTCACGTAGTGCTCCGGGAAATCGTGCGCGTAGAGATAGCCGATGCCGCGGCCCAGCTTCGCCGAACCGCCATAGTGCGCATCCTGCAGGTGAGAAGGCACGGTCGTGGTCATCTTCGCAGCCGCCGCCATCGCCTTCTCGATCGCGTTGTTCGCGGCATTGCTCTTCGGCGCGCAGGCGATATAGCAGACCGCCTGCGAGAGGATGATCTGCGCCTCCGGCATACCGACGCGCTCCACTGCCTGCGCCGCGGCCACCGCCACCTGCAGCGCCTGCGGATCCGCGTTCCCGACGTCCTCCGAGGCGCAGATCATCATACGGCGCGCGATAAACTTGATATCCTCGCCCGCATAGAGCATCTTCGCCAGATAGAAGACCGCCGCGTCCGGGTCGGAGCCCCGCATGCTCTTGATAAAGGCGGAGATCGTGTCGTAGTGATTGTCCCCGTCCTTGTCGTAGCGCACGGTCTTCTTCTGGATGCACTCGAAGGCGACGTCAAGCGTGATGTGAATCTGCCCGTCCGCACCCGGCTCCGTCGTCAGCACCCCCAGCTCCAGCGCGTTCAGAGCGTTCCGCGCGTCGCCGCCCGCAATGTCCGAGAGGAAATCCAGCGCCTCCTCGTCGGCCACAGCGTTAAAGGCGCCCATCCCCCGCTCCACGTCGCTGAGCGCCCGCTTCAGAATTACCTTGATGTCGTCTGGCGTGAGCGCCTTCAGCTCAAAAATGATCGAGCGCGAGATCAGCGCCCCGTTGACCTCGAAGTAAGGATTCTCCGTCGTCGCACCGATGAGAATCAGCGTGCCGTCCTCGACGAAGGGAAGCAGATAGTCCTGCTGGCCTTTGTTGAAGCGGTGAATCTCATCGATGAAGAGAATCGTGCGCTTTCCGTACATGCCGAGGCTGTCCTTCGCCTGCCGCACGACCTCCTCCATGTCCTTCTTTCCTGCCGCCGTCGCGTTAATCTGCGTGAACTCGGCGCTCGTCGTATGCGCGATCACCCGCGCGATCGTTGTCTTGCCCGTGCCGGGCGGCCCGTAAAAAATCACGGAACGCAGCTTGTCGGCCCGGATCGCGCGGTAGAGCAGCTTGTCCTTCCCCAGGATATGCTGCTGCCCCACGATCTCGTCAAGGCTCCGCGGCCTGAGGCGGGACGCGAGCGGTGCCTCGGACTTCATCGTATTGCTGCGCATGTAGTCAAATAAATCCATGCCGCGCCTCCCTACTTGTCGTCCAGTTTGAGCACACTCATGAAGGCCTTCTGCGGAATCTCAACGTTTCCGATCTGGCGCATCCGCTTCTTGCCCTCCTTCTGCTTCTCGAGCAGCTTCTTCTTGCGGGTGATGTCGCCGCCATAGCACTTCGCGAGCACGTCCTTGCGCATGGCCTTCACAGTCTCGCGCGCGATGATCTTGCCGCCCACAGCCGCCTGAATCGGGATCTCGAAGAGATGACGCGGGATCTCTTCCTTGAGCTTCTCACACATCTTCCGGCCGCGCTCGTAGGCAGAGGCGCTGTGGACGATGAAGGAGAGCGCGTCGACCTCTTCCTTATTTACAAGGATATCGAGCTTCACGAGCTCCGCGCGCACGTAACCCTTGAACTCATAGTCGAAGGAAGCGTAGCCGCGGGAACGCGATTTCAGCGCGTCAAAGAAATCGTAGATGATCTCATTGAGCGGCAGCTCGTACTTCAGAAGTGCCCTCGTCTCCTCCATGTACTCCATGCCCAGATAGACGCCCCTGCGCTCCTGACACAGATCCATAATCGGGCCGATGAATTCCGTCGTCACCATGATCTCGGCGCTGACCACCGGTTCCTCCATGTAGTCGATCGTCGAGGGATCGGGCAGGTTTGAGGGGTTCGTCAGCTCAATCATCTCGCCGTTCGTCTTGTAGACGCGGTAGATGACGCTCGGCGCGGTCGTGACGAGGTCGAGATTGTACTCGCGCTCCAGCCGCTCCTCGATAATCTCCAGATGCAGAAGTCCGAGGAACCCGCAGCGGAAACCAAAGCCGAGCGCGACCGAAGTCTCCGGCTCGAACTGCAGCGAAGCATCGTTGAGCTGCAGCTTCTCGAGCGCATCGCGCAGATCCGGATACTTCGCGCCGTCCGCAGGATAGAGCCCGCAGTAGACCATCGACAATACCTTCTTATATCCGGGTAACGGCTCCGCACAGGGCCGGTCGCGATCCGTCACCGTGTCGCCCACGCGGGTATCCCGGACATTCTTGATGCTGCCGGTCAGGTAGCCGACCATACCGGCGCTCAGCTCCTCGCAGGGAATGAACTGTCCCGGGCCGAAATAGCCGAGCTCCACCACATCGGCCTCCGCCCCCGTGGCCATCATACGGATCGGCGTGCCGCGCCGCACCGTTCCTTCCTTGATCCGGCAAAAGATGATCACGCCCTTGTAGGGATCGTAGACCGAGTCAAAGATCAGCGCCTGCAGCGGCGCGTCCGGGTCGCCCTGCGGCGCCGGGATCTTCTCGATGACCTGCTCGAGCACCTCCTGCACGTTCTCGCCGGTCTTGGCCGAGATCCGCGGCGCGTCCTGCGCCTCGATACCGATCACATCCTCAATCTCATTAATCACGCGCTCTGGGTCCGCGCTCGGCAGGTCGATCTTATTGATCACCGGCAGCACGTCGAGATCGTGGTCGAGCGCCAGATAGACGTTCGCCAGCGTCTGCGCCTCGATGCCCTGCGCCGCGTCCACGACGAGGATCGCGCCCTCGCAGGCCGCAAGGCTCCGCGAGACCTCGTAGTTGAAATCCACGTGTCCCGGAGTGTCGATCAGATTGAAAATATACTCTTCCCCGTTCTTTGCTTTATAAATAATACGGACCGCCTGCGCCTTAATCGTGATGCCGCGCTCCCGCTCAAGCTCCATATTGTCCAGCACCTGCGCCTGCATCTCGCGGCTCGTCAGAAGCCCTGTCATCTCGATGATGCGGTCTGCCAGAGTTGATTTCCCATGATCTATATGCGCCACAATACAAAAATTGCGGATCCTGCTCTGCTCTTTCGAAGCCATGTAAGATTCCTCCGTCCTTACGTTCTTCTAAGTAGCATAGCATGAATCCGCAACCTTCGCAAGTTTCAATCAGCAGTGCTTTTCCAGCCAGTCCATGGCCACCTTCGCATAAATCGCAGCCCCTCTCGGAAGGATATCCTCATTGAACAGGATGTGCGGATTGTGCTGACCATACCATTTGGACTCATCCTCTACACCCGCGCCCACAAAGAAGAAACTGGCCGGGATCCGCTCGGTGATAAACGCGAAGTCCTCCGAGCCCATCGTGTGGAACGCATTGATCGTCTCCATCTCAGGATCCACCTCGTGAAGGCTTTCCAGAAATTCCTGCGTACAGGCATCATCGCAGACCGTGGCCGGCACATCGCTCAGAACCTCAATCTCGAATTCTGTGCGGTAAGCCTTACATACGGACGCAACGACTTCGTGCAGTCTGCGGATCAGGAACTCGCGAAGCTCTGTCTTAAACGTACGCAGGGTACCTTCGAGAACCGCCGTATTGGGGATGACATTGTTCGCCTTTCCGGACTCAAAATGTCCGATGGTCAACGTCGCCTCGTCCTGCGCGGAAATTTCTCTGGCCAGCAGCTCCTGCAGCCCCAGGTAGACGTGAACGCCAGTGTTGATCGGATCCACGCCCAGCTCCGGCATCGAACCATGCGTTCCTTTTCCGGTTAGCAGGATGCGGAAGCCATAGACAGAAGACATCGTATATTTCCCGTAAATCAGCGTATTATACTTCTGCGCTCCGCCCACATGCATCGCAAAGGCGGCGTCCACCTTCGGGTTCTCCAGCAGTCCTTCTTCAATCGCCGCTTTCGAGCCGGCGAAAATCTCCTCGCCGGACTGGAAAAACAGTTTCACCGTTCCCTTCAGCTCACTCTCATGCGCCTTCAGAAGTCTGGCCGCCCCAAGCAGGGTCGCCGCATGAAGATCATGTCCGCAGGCGTGCATGCAGCCATTTTTCGATGCAAAGGGCAGGCCGCTCTCCTCTTCTACAGGAAGAGCATCCATATCGCTGCGAAGCATGAAGCATTTCCCGCCCTGTCCCACCGTGGCAACGACGCAGGAACAGTCCTCATATACCTGATACGTAATTCCCATCTCTGAGAGTTTCCCGGTGACATAGGCCACCGTGTTCGGAAGCGAAATTCCAAGCTCCGGGATCTGATGCAGCGCCCGGCGATCTGCCACCAGCGCTTCCTCCATATCGAGAGCTTCCTGTAATAACGGATGGATCATGCTTTTTCCCCTTCTTTCTTTTTATCTACCGTCAGCATGGCAACCGCGATGCTGAAGAAAATGCACCCTAAGGTCGGGAGATAATTGCTGGCTCCCGGCAACCAGTTAAACAGACCGCCATTGATTGCAAGGTAAATCAGAATACCAAACGCAAGCACGACAACCCCCAGCTTCACCTTCTTCATGGCAAACTGCACCAGCAGCGCCCCAAACAGGGAAGGAAGCAGATAATTCAGCGCGCTCGTAACGCTCGCAGGCAGCATCGAGAGTACGGAGCTGCCCAGAATCACGCCGATCGTCAGAACAGAAATATTGATCACGATCGATACCGCCATGCCCAGTGTCGCAATCACAGAGGCCTTTTCACTGCCCGGCTCCACCTCGGCAGCCGCCTGTGCCATGCTGGCGCAAGGAACACGCATGTTGGAAATATTGCCGGACAGGAAGGCCATATAGGTTCCCACCGTACCCAGCACCGGATAGTACGAAATCGGCTCTACAAACCACAGAGCTCCAAAAGAAGCCGCACCCGCAATAAACGCGGTCAAAAGAGCGGCCGGCTGCGGCAGCAGGCCATATACCAGCGCAAGGGCCACCGCCGGGCAAAAACACAGAATCACACCCAGAAGTCCCGTGATCTTCCCGATCCGGTTCATCTGCGGCATATATTCTCCCTCAAAATAATCTTTCTTCTGTTCCATTTCATTTCCTCCTGATACGCTTAGACCGGCAACAGCGCGGTGATAATCATGCTTCCAAGAATTGCAAAGGTCAATGCCCAGTCACGCAGCCATTTTATCTGCTTTGTCTCGCAGATTTTCATCATCACAAACATGATAAGACCTCCGAGGATCACGGCAATCGTGTTCTTATTTACTTTCACAATATTCTGTGCGCAGAAAGACGAGAACGCACCGATGACAGCCGCGCTGGAAAGAGCCGTCAGCAGCGCCGGATTGCTCCCGGTCACTTTCTTCTGAACCTTCTCCATCTGGTCCGCGGTGAGCGTGGCGAAGATAACCCAGCCGATTGAGCACAGGATCATTGTCCAGAGGCCCATCGTATAAGCCAGCTCCGTCATCCCTGTGCTTCCCAGCTCCACGCCTACGGAAGCGGTACCAAAACCGGCTGCCAGCGATTCAAACATGACAGAGCCGATCAGCGAGAGGCGCATCCAGGCAACCGGTCCGCCCATCGTCACCAGCAGGGACAGCATGCCGCTCAGGATTACCACCGACGGTCCCAGCGAGGTAATCGCGCTGCTGCGCATACCTGCCTTCATCTGCTTCTGCGTCAGACCCAGCTTCGGCCCGGCCTGATACGCCTTTCGCGCAAAAATAATCGCCTGAGCCAGTACCAAGACGACCGGAATTCCGCAGGCCACCCACATGACTGCGCTGTTCTGTAGTTCACTTACACTCATTTTCTTCACTCCTTTTTATGATAGGTAATAGTGGATAGGCAAAAAATAAGAGCCGTTCTCATGTCGGCTCTCTGAAGAATGCGGAACGTCTACATACAAACTGACGTATCGCCATATTTTGCATGCTCTGTCCTTTTGCCTGAGAGATCGGCGGTCGATCGCATTTCGGCCAGCCTTACACCTTCGGCGCTCCATCTTTGGAGACTCTCCAGAGTGCTCCGCCACTCCCAGACTTTTCAGAAAGGGTAGCGTGGTCTCTTATTCTCAATGGATTTATGGTAACACAATTCTTATGACTATGCAATCCAAATTTTATATTTATTTACAATTTATTTATAATTTGTTTATTTTTTTACAGTTCTGAACGGCACGAAATGGAAAAACAGACGGAACCGCGCCAAACATCTGTGGGATGTCCGCTTAATGCGGACCGGAGCGAGACGGAGACACATCAGGCCTCAGACTTCGCAAGTCGAAAAATGCGAAGTCTGAGGCAATGTTCTGAAGCTTAAATATCCTGTTCCTCCGGCGTCCAGCGAAGCACCGGTTTGCGCGCCGCGCCGACCTCGTCAAGCCGTCCGACCGGCGTGACATGCGGAGCGCTAAGGAGCTCCTCCGGCTGCGTGCGCGCCAGTTCTGCCAGCTGTATGAATACCCCGATCGCCTCGTCCAGCGTATCCTTCGTCTCAGTCTCCGTGGGCTCGACCATCAGCGCCTCGTGCACGATCAGCGGGAAGTACATCGTCGGCGGATGAATGCCGTGATCCAGCAGTCCCTTGGCGATATCCATCGCGCTGACTCCTGTCTCCTTCTTGAGCTCACTTAAATTCATGACGAACTCGTGCATACAGATCGTGTCATAGGCCATGTGATAGCTGTCCTTCAGCCGCGCCATCATATAGTTCGCGTTCAGTACCGCGTGCTTTGCCGCCTCCGGGATTCCCTCTTTTCCGAGCGTCTGAATGTAAGTCAGCGCGCGGACGACGACCAGAAAGTTTCCATAGAAGCCGCGCACGCGTCCGATCGACTGTGCCGGTTTCCGGAGAATCAGCCCTTCATCGGATTTCTCCACACAGGGTCCCGGCAGAAAAGCAGCCAGATGCGCCTTGCAGCCCACCGGACCGGAACCCGGACCGCCGCCGCCATGCGGCGTCGAGAATGTCTTGTGCAGGTTCACATGAATCACGTCAAAGCCCATGTCTCCCGGGCGGACGACGCCCATGACTGCGTTCAGGTTCGCGCCGTCATAATAACACTGACCGCCTGCCTCGTGGATAATCTTCGTGATCTCCAGAATATTTTTATCGAAAATACCGACCGTATTCGGGTTCGTCAGCATCAGGCCCGCCGTGTCGGGGCCGACCGCGGCACGCAGCGCTTCCACATCGACGCAGCCGTTCTCATCGGACGGTACGTTGACCACGGTAAATCCTGCCATAACCGAGGAAGCCGGATTTGTGCCGTGCGCGGAGTCCGGGACAATAATCTTCGTTCTTCCGAAATCTCCCCGGCTCTTATGGTACGCCTTGATTAGCAGAAGTCCGGTGAACTCGCCATGTGCGCCGGCCGCCGGCTGCAGCGTCATGCGGTCCATGCCGGTGATCTCGCAGATCGCCTCTTCCGTCTCCTTCAGCACCCGCAGCGCGCCCTGCGCGGTCTCTACCGGCTGCAGTGGATGCAGATCCGTGAAGCCCGGCAATGCCGCCATCTCCTCATTGATCTTCGGATTGTATTTCATCGTGCAGGAGCCGAGCGGATAGAAGCCGTCGTTCATGCCGTGCACCCGTTTCGCGAGCGCGGTGTAGTGCCGGGTCAACTCATTCTCGCTGACATGCGGCAGGACGGGAGGCTTCCGCCTCGTGCGGGAAAGGCTCACCTTCGGGACGTCACACTCCGGCAACAGGCCCAGGCCATGCCCCTCCTGCCCTTTTTCAAAAATCAGTTTCATCTTGCCAGCACCTCCTTCACGATCGCAGCAGTCTCGTCGAGCTTCGCCCGGGAGACCATCTCCGTCGCGCACCAGAGAAGTCCACCCTCCACCGGCAGACCGCCGAGAATGCCTTTTTTCTCCAGCGCGTCCAGAATCGCCTGCGCCTTCTGAGACTCACAGACAGTGACAAACTCGTGGAAATACTCGCCCTCATATTTCAGCGGAAGCTCCGCCTCTGCGAGAAGCCCTGCCAGATAGTGCGCCTTCGCCATGCTCTGCTCTGCCGCTTCCGTGAGGCTCTTCGCTCCCATCGCGGACAGATAGACCGCCGCGGTCAGCGCGCAGAGCGCCTCATTGGAGCAGATATTGGAAGAGGCCTTCTCGCGGCGGATATGCTGCTCGCGAGCCGTCAGCGTCAGGACATAGCCGACATTCCCATCATGATCGGAAGTTTTCCCGACAATCCTGCCGGGGAGCTTGCGCATCATGGCCTGCGTAGCGGTCATAATACCGAGATACGGGCCGCCAAAGCTTGTTGGCAGGCCAAGCGGCTGCCCCTCGCCGACCGCGATATCTGCTCCGCACTCGCCGGGCGTCGCCATGACGGCGCAGGCGATCGGATTCACGCCCATGATGTACTTTCCTCCGGCCTCATGAATGATCGCGCCAAGCCCCTCAGCGTCCTCCATCTGGCCATAATAGTTTGGCTGCTGGATATACAGGCAGGCCGTATCAGCGCCAGCCAGCTCCTTCAGCGCATCCGCGTCCGTCTGCCCGTTCTTCTCCGATACCAGAGCAAGTTCCATGCCGGAACCAAAGCAGTAGGTGCGGATCGTCTCGATCACCTGCGGATCCGCACAGGCAGACACCAATGCTTTCCCCCTGCGGCGGTCACGGCACATGCCCACAGCCTCCGCAGCCGCGGTGCAGCCGTCATAGACAGAAGCGTTGGAGACATCCATGCCAAAAAGCTGGCAGATCATGGACTGATATTCATAAATTGACTGCAGGATGCCCTGGCTCACCTCCGCCTGATAAGGCGTGTAGGCCGTGACAAGCTCCTCGCGCGAGATGACCGACTTCACCACGGCAGGTATATAATGACGGTAAGACCCCGCCCCCCGCAATACGGTCGCAAAACGCGTATTCTGCGCGGCGTAAGCGCCGATAGACTCCCGCACCTCCAGCTCACTTTTTCCCGAGGGCAGCTTCAGCTCGCCCTCTGAGAGAAGCATCTCGGCGGGAACATCTTTGTAGAGCTCATCCAGCGAACGGACGCCGACGGCGTCCAACATTTTCTGCTGTTCCATCTCCGTGATGGATACATAAGAGCCCATACTTATTCCTCCTCCTCGCAGGTCTTCAGATATTCTTCATAAGCCGCAGCATCCAGCAGCTCCTCCGTCTCCGTGATACCGCTGACCTTGATGATCCAGCTTTCATAGCAGTCCTGGTTGAGCAGCTCCGGCGCTTCGTCCAGAGCCTCGTTGACCTCTGCGATCTCTCCGGAGACCGGGCTGATCACCTCGGACACCGCCTTGACAGACTCCACATCCGTGAAAGACTCTCCGGCTGTCACGGCATCGCCGGCCTCCGGAATGTCTACGAAGACCACATCGCCCAGCGCGTCCTGCGCGTAATCGGTGATACCGATCAGAGCAGTCGTCTCATCCAGCATTTTAACCCATTCATGTGTTTTGGAATATTTCAGTTCAGCAGGGATATTCATTTTTATTTCCTCCATTATAATGATTTACAATTAAAGTCCCTGACGATGCCTATGTGAGCTGCGTGCCTGCATGCAATGACACATAGACGTCGGACGGGCTGGCCTACATAAGCAGAACATGTCCGCTTATTAGAAGCCCAGTTTCTCAGACAAGGCGCCGAACGCGCCTTCCATCTGCGCGTCGGTGAAGCAGTATTTCGGCTCGGTGAAGCCCGCGCGCAGTTTCTTGATCTCTTCTCCTACTTCAGCCCCGTTCAAAACGCAGTCTGCCATCAGCTCTGCCAGCTTCTTGAACTCCATCTCGCCGAAGCCAAAGCGCGTCATCTCGGAGACGCCCATGCGCAGCGCTCCCGAGGCGGTGAAGCCCTCGTTGTCGGGTGTAGCCTGATAGTTGACGATAATATTATTTCGCTCCAGGCGCTCGGCGACCTCATAGCCCTGGCCGTAACCGACGGATGCGATGACCTGATGCGTCTCGGTGTAGTCGATCGCGGGATCGCCGGCCACCTCCATACCGGCCTCCTTCAGACACTTCGCGAAGTACTTTGCATTGTGAACAACCGCGCTCTGATACGCATCCTTGAATGCGTTCATCTCGTAGGCGGCCATCAGCATGCCGAGCTGCGTGCCGAGGTGATGGTTGGAGACGCTGCCCGGGAACGCGCGGGTCTCGATCGTCTCCCACAGACCGTATTTCAAGTCCTCCTTCTTCCAGTTCGTGCCGATCACGCCGCGCTGCGGTCCGAAGAAAGTCTTGTGCGTCGAGCCGGTGACGATCTCCGCGCCCTCCTCAAAGGGTTTCTGGAAATGATCGCCCATCAGGCCAAGGACATGCGCCATATCGTACATGATCGTCGTCTGGATACCCTGCTCGTCCACAAATTTCCGGATCTCAGCCACCGGCTCCCTGTGAAGCACCATGGATTTCCCGAAAATAATCAGCTCCGGACGGTAACGCTCAAGCAGCCCCTTCGCGGCCTCCACGTCGATCTTGTAGGGATTGTCCGCGCACACCGGGAAATTCACCAGTGCCGGTTTCTCTGTCACGGGATCAACGGCGATGTAATCGTGCAGCGCCCCCATCGGCTGCGCGGACAGATGACCGCCGCGGATAATATGGTTATTCATAATGTAGCCGAGGCGCTTCGGCGTCACCTTGTGGTCGACGCGGTTCTTAAAATCCATCAGCGCGGAGAACACGGCGGTATTTGCCATCTGGCCGGAGGTCACGCGGGTCTCGACCTCCGTGCATCCCAGATATTTGCGCATCTCGTCCACCAGCAGGCACTCGACCTCCTCGATGAATTTTGTTCCCTGATAATAGAAGACCTCACTGTCATAGAAAGCGCGCACCTTCTTGTGCTCCGCATAGCGGTTGCTCGGATCCGAGGCGCACAGCGCATGCACGGCCGGTGATGCCGTCATCTCCGAAGGAATCAAGTTCACACACTCACTCTGTCTCCAGACCTGGTTGCCCGCGGCTTTCTGAAGGAGCGCGGCTGCCTTCGCGGCATAATCGTCGCTGACATGCAGCTCCTCTTCCTCCTCCGGCTGCCACAGGATGGGCCGCGCAAAAGGCGGTGCGTCGGTGCGCATATGATAAGGCACGACGACCGCGTCGAGTTTCTTTCCGCGCACGTCAATCTGCACATGGTCGTCGTTGATCAGATCACTCTTCAGGTAGGCCAGACCAATCGAGCGCCGGGACATCTCGTCCAGAATCTCCGTCGCCATGCCCTCACCCTCTGTATTAAAATAGGGAACCATCGTGCCGGAGGTCACATAGCCGACCTCCTCGCCGTCCCGGTAGATCGGAAAACCGGCGCGCAGCACACCCTTTTCGAGCAGCGCGATCGGACGGATGCGGTAAGGCAGATCCGCGCAGGCCGCAAAATCGCGGTTCAGAATGCGGCGGAACGCGGCGGCCTGCTTCTGAAGCGGCTTCCTGCCCACGAAATCTCCCTTATTCTCCGCGAAGGAGACCGCGAATTTAGCCAGCGGCACAGAGAAAATCGGGATATCCTCCCCATATTTATTGATCCCCATCTCATGGCCATAGAGCGGCAGCGCAGCCTCCAAACGCAGCGTGTCGCGCGCGCCAAGAGCGGCGGGATGCGCGCCCATGTCCATCAACTTTTTCCAGAAATATTCCGCCTTCTCCGAGGCGATGAAAATCTCATAGCCCAGCGGCTCGCCGGTGTAACCGGTCTTCGCGATGCGCACCGGGATACCGTCGATTTCCGTCGTGGCCAGCGCGTTCTTGCTCGGATCCTCGGTCGGCTGTTTCCCATTCAGCATGGAAATCAGGATTCCCTTTGACTTCGGTCCCTGGATGGAGATCGAAGCCGTCCTGTCGCTGACATCCTCGATCGTGACATCGTAATCCTTCGCGTAAGAGAAAAGGTGCTCCTTGTCCTTTTCAATGTTGGCGGCGTTGATCACAAGGAAATAATTGCCCTCCTCATAGCGGTAAAGATACGCGTCGTCGACCGCGCCGCCGGTCTCATTCGGAATGATGCAGTACTGCGCCTGATTCAGCTCCAGCGCCTCCACATTGCTGCTCAACACATGCTGCAGGAATTCCACCATCTGCGGCCCGCTGACGACAAGTCTCCCCATATGGGAGACGTCGAAGATGCCGCAGCCCTGCCGCGTCTTAAGATGCTCCTCCACAATGCCGCAGGGATACTGAATCGGCATATCCCAGCCGCCGAAGTCCACCATCTTTGCGCCGAGTTCCACGTGGACATCATGAAGTACCGTTTTTTTCAGTTCGCTCAAAATAACCCTCCTCCGTTTCATAAAATTAGAACAACCCGACAAAAAAGACGGCGCACGCCCTTTTTATCGGCGCACCCCGTCCTGGTACCTGAAAGATTGTCCCGCTATCCGCGGAATTACTTCTTCGGTGTTCATCTGAGAACTTTCCGGAGAGCTGTCAGGATCTTGTCCTTTTGCCTGAGAGTTTACCTGCAACTGCCCCTTCGGCTCCGCGTGAAATATGTTCCGCGGCCTCTCCAAAACCCGTCATCCAGCGATATTCTGTTCTGGTTTTCAGTATAACAATAAACCAAATTTCATGTCAAGATAAATATCGCAATTAATTTTACAGATAATTTAATTTTTTTTCAAAAATAGCTTGACAAATAATTTTTATTTGTTATAATAGACACATAAAAAAGAGAGAGACAAAACAAAATCAAAAAATAAAGGCAAGAAGGGAGGAGATTCCGATCAAGACTTAACGGAGTACCCCATAGCATAAAAGGAAGGATGGTACGGTCCACCGGAAGTACAAGTTTAAAAAACTAAATAGAGAAAAAAATATTTATAATTACCACTAAGGTAATAAGAGAGAAATACAAGCAGAAGGTGAAGGAACAGACCTTGATAATAAAAAACCACTATAAAAGGCCATGAGGGTGCCATAAAATAAAAATCTAAGGAAAAGAGGTTTACTCCATTGGACAATATAGTTTCATAGGCGGTATGAGGATTGCAGAGCAGATTCTCGTACCGTCTTTTCTTTTGCGCTTTTTCACGAAAAATACATTTACAGACAACACAATTTTATTTATAATAAAGGACAGTTATAAGAATTCACCATTACACGAGAGGAAGCAGCTTATGGCCAGAAAAAATGACAGTAATTTTAAAAAGGCGGTAAATGAACTATTCGGCTCTGCCACGCCCGATATAGACAGACCCCCTGTCCAGCAAGAGACCTCCATACCGGCGATACAGGTGGAGGATATTGCACTACAGTCAGCGGCGGAGTCTACGCGCGATGACAGAATCCATGTCTACAATCCGGGCGAAGACAGCGATGGCTCGGAAAATCCCTTCGTCCGCAGGGACAACGCCATCATCCCGGAAGACATGATAATCTCCGGAAATATTGTCACAAAATCCAATATGAAGATTGCCGGCAGTATTGTAGGCGACATCAAATGTGAAGGCGACATCGAGCTGCAGGGGACAATTCAGGGAAATGTCAGTGCGGGCAATCTCTCCCTCCAGTCAGGTACGTTAAATGGAGATGTATCCGCCTCCGAGGTCGTCTACATAGAGGCAAATTCCTGCCTGAAAGGCAATCTCACAGCGCAGAATGTCCGCTCGAACGGGAGAAGTGAGGGGCAGATTCAGGCCTCCGGAATTGTAGAGCTGTGTGAGTGTGCTATCGTGCAGAGAGATATCACCGCCGGAGCGCTGTCGGTGGAGACGGGGGCACGCATCAAGGGCATGGTAAATATCCGTGAGTAAACCGGGTCGCACGCCATATATAGGCAGTGTAAAATTTTACAAACACATCATGATCGCGTGCATAACAGCCGCAATCGCAATTCCCACCGGCCTTTGTGTCCTCCTTGCGATCTCCAACCGGGAACTGAACCAGATGGTCGGAGATCTCAAATCTCAGGTGGCAGAACTGCAGCAGTCCGAACAGGTCACAACGGCGTCCATTGCGGCTTCCGACAGTTCTTCCCCGGTATCGGAGCAGACTTCCGAATATGCTGACGGAGAAAACGGGGAAGAAAAGCTATCCATCTCCACCGACGACTGGAATCTTTTTCTTGTCAACGAACAGAATTTTCTCCCATCTGACTTTACGGTAGAGCTGGAAAAATTCCCCAACACCGGCGGAAAACAGGTGGACACTCGTATCGTAGAGCCTCTCACGGAAATGCTGGACGCCATGGAAGAAGAAGGGCTGCGCCCTGTAGTCTGCTCCGCCTACCGCACAATCGAGTATCAGACAGAGCTCTTTGAGAACTACATAGACAAGCGGCTCGCGGAAGGCTGGACCTACGAGGACGCGTTTTATAAAGCCAGGACGCGGATCGCGATTCCCGGTGCCAGCGAACATCACACGGGTCTGGCAGTGGACATTGTCAGCAAGACTCATCAGCAGCTGGACGACGCCCAGGCGGATACGGAGGAAGCGATATGGCTTGCCGAACACTGTGCGGAATATGGTTTCATCCTTCGCTATCCGGAAGGTAAAGAGGATATCACCGGCATCGAATATGAGTCCTGGCATTTCCGTTATGTAGGTGAGGAAGCCGCCTCCTATATTATGGAAAATGAAATCACACTGGAAGAATATCTGGCACTCGCGGAATGAGCGGACTTAAGGAGAACTACGGATACATTGAAAAATCCTTTGTCCGCTCATAAGATTCCGCCGCCGGATCCTTCATCTGGTACACGCGCCGCCAGACCTTTGTCTCATCATCCCGTTTCACTTCCGACTGCTGGCGGTACAGAAAGCCGATAATCTGGTAGCAGTCTATCCAGATCTCCCCATTCCCTTCTTTTTGCGATTCGTCAAAGATGAGCTGCATTCCGAAGTGCAGATGCGTCTCGTCGATATTATTCGTATCTTCTGTCGTGCTGTAGCCGGTATGTCCCATATAGCCGATCACATCTCCCGCCAGCACAACCGACCCCTCCTCCAGATCCGGCTGCCAGGGAAAGCCCTGCCGCAGATGGGCATAGTAATAGTAGCGCAGCCCGTCAAAGCTGCGAATTCCGATCCGCCAGCCCCCGTACTGGTTCCAACCGAGCGCCTCGACATAGCCGGACTCCACCGCAATAATCGGCGTACCGGTCTGCCCCATCATATCATGCCCGAGATGCTGCCGTTCATAGCCATAGCTCCGCGACACGCCGAAATCATCATAATCTGTGTAGGGAAATCCTTTCGCGATCGGGTGAAAGGCCTTCAGCCCATACTTTTTCACCATACTCACGCCTCCATCCTCTCCCACTTCCTCGATTTCGTATTCTCCGACCATTCCCCCAAGCACCGCCGCGTAGGCCTCCTGATAATAGGAATAATAAGGAAGTTCCGCGGTCAGAGTTTCCAGTTCTTCTCCCGCCGCGATCTGTTCCTTCAGCTCCTGTATGCAGGAGTATACCGTCCGGTCATTGTCGAAAACACCTCCGGTGTAAGCCGCCGTCCATGCCAGCAGGTCGATCCAACTGATATGAGCATCCGTTCCGTAGCTGTCCCGGTCATATTCATAAGCCTCCGAGAGCGCAAATTTTGAGACGTCAAAATCTACCCACTTTATAAAATCATCCGTCTCCGATTCCGCCGCGGCATAATCTTCTTCCTGCTTTTCCTCTGTATCGATCCCTTCTCTGAAAATCTCTGTTTCACGCTCCATGGAAATCTCTACCCGACTCTCCATGGCAGCCTCCAGTTTTTCCCTCTCGGCCGTCCAATATGATACGCTGGCAAATACTGACAAAATCAGTAGGTTGACTAGCAGAATCCGTCTCAAAACGCAGCCTCCTCCACTCCCGTTATTAAGCAGTCTATTCTGGAAAATATCGCTTCATGCGCGCTTCTCGTCCGCTGATTTTTTCAATTGACACCTTGTGAAAACTGTGATAGTCTAAGGTTGTGCGATTTTGCACGTATTATTTTAAGGAGGTACCGAGATGAATAAGGGTACAGTAAAATGGTTCAACAACCAGAAGGGCTACGGCTTCATTTCTGACGAGCAGGGCAACGATGTTTTCGTTCACTACTCGGGACTGAACATGGAAGGCTTCAAGTCTCTGGAAGAGGGCCAGGCGGTTGAGTTCGAGGTAGTCAACGGCGCAAAGGGACCGCAGGCTACGAACGTGACCAAACTCTAATCTGAACATTTCGACAGATTCTTACGTTAAAATAGATATATTTTGAATTGAGAATTATGCAAAAATGAAGGACTGGAAGTGAAAGAGAGAGACGCGGACGCGCCTCTCTTTTTTACTGTAAAAGTCCCTGTCAGCGGCTATGTGGACTGCATGCAGGGACACAGAAACATCGGACGGACTTTTACAGAAACATCAAAAAAGCGTCCGGGAACCGAACGCTGTTGTTGTTAGTCGAGGTCCGGCGGCCGCTCTGCGCATCGGCGAACCGCCGTCCCCATTTTTAAGTTTTTCTCAAAATTCTTCGCCCGCAGATCCTGCAGGCGAAGGACTCTGTTCAACTTGTATGGGTACATATTACCAGAGAAATATGTACAAAATATGGGGAAACCGTTAAAATTCTATAAAAAGTTCCGGAGCAATCGACTTTTTATAGAAATTCTCTTTATAGCAGTTCCTTCAATATCCGGTTCACCATCCCCGGGTCGGCCTTGCCCTTCATAGCCTTCATCGTCTGGCCCACGAGGAAGCCCAGCGCCTTCTGCTTGCCGCCACGGTAATCGGCCACGGACTGCGGATTATCCGCAATGACCTGCTCGACCGTGCTGCGCAGCGCGCCCTCATCGTTCACTGTCTTCAGGCCGTGCTCCTCCACATAAGCATCCGGATCGACGTTCTCCAGAAAAATCTTCTCGAAGACTTCCTTTGCGACGGAATTGTTGATCGTCCCCGCGTCGACGAGCTCGATCAGCTTCGCGAGGTTCTCCGGCGAAAAGTCGAGATCGTCGGCCTCCATCTCATGCTCCTTCATCAGGCGCATCGTCTCGCCCATCAGCCAGTTCGAGACCTTCTTCGGCTTGCCGCAAACTGCGGCCGCGGCCTCAAAGAGATCCGCCATCCGCTTGGCGGAGGTGAGAATCTGCGCGTCGTAATCCGGAATATCAAAATCCTTCTTATAACGGATCAGCTTCTCCGTGCGCAGCTCCGGCTGACGCGCTTTGATCTCAGCGAGCCACTCGTCGCTGATGATGACCGGCACAAGATCCGGCTCCGGAAAATAGCGGTAATCCTGCGCGTCCTCCTTGGAGCGCATCGCAAAGGAGGCCTCCTTATTATCGTCCCATCTGCGTGTCTCCTGAATGACCGGGCGCCCCATCTCGATCAGTTCGATCTGGCGCTCCCGCTCCCCATCGATCGCATGGGCAATCGCCTTGAAGGAGTTCAGATTCTTCATCTCGGTACGGGTGCCGAGCTTCTCGCTCCCCGCCTCGCGCACTGACAGGTTCACGTCCGCGCGCATCGAGCCCTCCTGCAGCTTGCAGTCGGACGCGCCAAGATACTGGATAATCAGGCGCAGCTTGTCAAGGTAAGCGATCACCTCGTCCGCGCTGCGCATATCCGGCTCGGACACAATCTCGATCAACGGCACGCCGGAGCGGTTGAAGTCGACCAGAGAGACGTCCTCCCACTCATCGTGAATCAGCTTTCCTGCGTCCTCTTCCATGTGAATCTCGTGAATGCCGATCTTCTTCGGCCCCGCAGGCGTGTCGATTTCGACCCAGCCGTTCCGGCAGATCGGATAATAGAGCTGGGAAATCTGGTAATTTTGCGGGTTATCCGGATAAAAATAATTTTTCCGGTCAAACTTGCAGTTCTGCGTGATCGTGCAGTTTGTCGCAAGGCCGACCGCCGCCGCGTACTCCACGACCTGCTTATTCAGTACCGGCAGCGAACCCGGCATACCGGTGCAGACTGGGCAGGTGTGGCTGTTCGGCGCGCCGCCGAAGGCCGTACTGCAGGAACAGAAGATCTTGGTCTTCGTGGCGAGCTCCACGTGAACCTCCAGACCTATAACCGTCTCATATTGTCTGCTCATCTTCTCCCCCTCCTTACTCTGCCGCCGGGCAGTGCGCATAGCTGCGGCTCTGCTCGAAGGCATAGGCCGCGCGGATGATATTTGCTTCCTTAAAACAGTCTCCAATCAGCTGCATGCCGACCGGCAGACCCTTGCTGTCGAGACCGCAGGGTACCGTGATGCCCGGCAAACCCGCCAGATTGACGGAGATCGTGTAAATATCGCCAAGATACATCTTGATCGGGTCGCTCAAGGATTCCCCGAGCTTCGGCGCAGTCGTCGGCGCCGCCGGTCCGAGGATGACATCGTATTTTGCGAAAGCACGGTCAAAGGCCTGCTTGATCAGCGCCTTAGTCTTCAGCGCCTTGAGATAGTAGGCGTCGTAGTAGCCGGAACTCAGGACGAAGGAGCCGAGCATAATGCGTCTCTTTACCTCTGGCCCAAAGCCCTCGCTGCGTGATTTCTTGTACATATTGTGCAGGCCGTTATAATCCCGCGTGCGGTAGCCGTATTTCACGCCGTCAAAGCGGGCAAGGTTCGAGCTGGCCTCCGCCGAGGCAATGATGTAGTAGGCGGGAATCGCGTACTCCACGAGGCTTAAGTCAAATTCCTCGAGAATCGCTCCCTTCTCCTCGAGCACCTTCGTGGCCTTCAGGATCTGTTCCTTCACCTCCGCGTCAAGGCCGTCCCCGAAATAATCCCGCGGAATGCCGATGCGAAGACCTTTCACGTCGTCCCGCAACGCCGCGGTAAAATCATAACTCTCGCAGTGCACCGAGGTGCTGTCCTTCGGGTCATGCGAGGCAATCGCTTCCAGCACGGTCGCGCAGTCCGTCACGTCCTTGCAGATCGGCCCGATCTGATCGAGCGAAGAGCCGTAGGCGATCAGGCCGTAGCGGGACACCGTGCCGTAAGTCGGCTTGAGACCCGTGACGCCGCAGAAGGAACTGGGCTGGCGGATCGAGCCGCCAGTGTCGGAACCGAGCGCAAAGGAGCACTCTTCCGCCGCCACCGCCGCGCAGCTGCCACCCGAGGAACCGCCCGGCACATGTTCCGGATTCCAGGGGTTTTTCGTCGGGCCAAAGAACGAAGTCTCGGTCGTGCTGCCCATCGCGAACTCGTCCATATTGGTCTTGCCGATGACCACGGCGCCGGCCTTTTTGAGGTTCAGCACGGCCTCCGCCGTATAGGTCGGCTTAAAATTATAGAGGATCTTCGAGCTGCAGGTCGTCAGCATGCCCTCCGTACACATATTGTCCTTGATCGCGACCGGCACGCCCGCAAGCGGCCCTGTCAGCTCTCCGGCGGCAATCCTCTGCTGCACAGCCTCCGCCTCACGTAGCGCCGCCTCCTCGTCCACAGTCACATAGCAGTTGTAGGTATCATCCAGCCGTTTCGCCTGTGCAAGCGCATCCTTCATCGCCTCGACAGCAGATACTTCGCCCGCGGCGATCTTCTTTCCCAGCTCCACGGCGGTCAGACTCATCAAACTCATATCTCACGCCCTCCTACTCTACCGTCTTCGGCACCTTGAACGCATTTTCGCTGCGCGCGGGTGCATTTGCAAGGGTTTTCTCGTGCTCGTCACCGTTCGTCACCACGTCCTCGCGGAACACGTTGTGCACCGGAAATACGTGCGACATCGGCTCGACGCCCTCGGTGTCGAGGCCATTCAGCATATCGATATAGTCCAGCATGTTTCCCATGTCTTTCTTTGCCTGCTCCTTCTCCTCGTCGGAGAGTTCGAGCTTCGCGAGGATGCCGACGTACTCGATCGTCTCATCCGAAATAATATTTGCCATGAAGGTCTCCTCCCTTTCTCTATAGCCCCGTCTGGGGCAGCCTCCGTATAGTCGTCCTGCGGACCCGCTCAGTTTCCACTCAGTTCCCGCCCGGTCCACTCCCCGTCTGGTCTTAAGGACTCGCTCCCGCTCAGGAGGAAGACGCAGCAGACACTAAGGCTCAGCTCTCGCCTGACGGCTCGGCTTCGCCAAGTGCCGGCGCTTCCTCAATGGTCCTTAAGACCAGACGGGGAGTGAACCAGGCTGCACAATGGCAGGGGGCAGAGATGTTATTCTTTATTCCTTTAATTTACAATTTACAGCGTAACACATATATTGATCTTCGCAACTATCCGCGTAGCCAAAGTATTACAGCTTCTACCGTTAGCAACGTGACACTTGCCTCGACCTTATGGGGTGCTGCTGTGGTCTGTATGCGGACCATCAGGGCGGCGTCTGCACTTGGCGAAGCCGAGCCGTCAGGCGAGAGCTGAGCCTTAGTGTCCGCTACGTCCGACCTCTGAGCGGGAGCGGGTCCGCAAACTGACCATTGCAGCTCCCAACAGGGCCAACGCGCTACAACTTCTATCGTTTACAACGTGGCACTTGCCTCAACCTTGTGGGGTGCTGCTGTGGTCCGTCTGCGGACCATCAGGTCGGCGTCGGCACTTAGCGAAGCCGAGCCGACAGGCGAAGGCTGAGCTTAGTGTCCGCTACGTCCGACCTCTGAGCGAGAGCGGGTCCGCAGACGGACCTCAGCAGCTCCCCACGGGCCACAGCATTACGGCTCTAACCGTGACAGGTCGCGGGGGTAGAGGGTGGCCTCGCGCACGTTGTCCTCGCCGACCAGCTTCATGGTCAAGCGTTCGAGGCCAATGCCGAGGCCTCCGTGCGGCGGCATACCATAGCGGAAGGTATCGAGGTACTGCTCGAGGCCCTCCTGCTCCATCCCGCGGGCCGCGATCTTGTCAACCAGCATCTGGTAGTCGTGGATGCGCTGCCCGCCGGTCGTAACCTCCAGCCCCTGATACAGCAGATCAAAGCTGAGTGTGAAACGGCTGTCCTCCAGATCGTCCATCGCGTAGAAGGGACGCTTCTTTGAGGGATAGTGTGTGACAAACACGAAGTCCGCATCGTACTCCTCCTTGAAATACTGTCCGATCAGCGATTCTTCCTCCGGCTCCAGATCGAAGGGGTTGCGGATCTTTCGATTATATTTCTCCGCAACAAGCTCCTTTGCCCGGTCGAAGCGCACCGCGGGAATCTCGTCCACCTTCGGCAGGGTGATGTTCAGCATCTTCAACTCTTTCGCGTAATCTTGCTGAAGCAGACGCACCATGTGCTGGAGGAAGCCGGTCTCCATCGCCATAATATCCTCGAAACTGTCAATGTAGCCCATCTCGAAGTCAAGCGAGGTGTACTCGTTCAGATGGCGCTTCGTATTGTGCTTCTCCGCGCGGAACACCGGCGCGGTCTCGAAAACCCGGTCGAAGACGCCGACCATCATCTGCTTATAGAGCTGCGGCGACTGCTGCAGCACTGCCGGGCGGTGGAAATACTCCAGTTTGAAAAGGTTCGCGCCACCCTCGGCGCTCTTCGCGCCGATCTTCGGCGTATGGATCTCCGTGAAACCTTCCCCGTAGAGGAAATCACGGAAAGCCCGGACGATGCCCTCCTGAAGCTTGAACTTCGCGCGTTCGCGCACATTCCGCAGGGAAACTGAGCGCATGTTCAGCTTCGCCTCAAGCGAGGTGTTCAGCTTCCACTTAGCGATCGGCAGCGGCAGCGGCGCGCTCGGCTCCGACAGAATCCGAATGCCCTTCAGACGAATCTCGACGCCGCCCGGCGCGCGCTCTTCGCTCTCGAGAATGCCTTCCACTTCCACTGTGGCGGCTTCGCGGATATCCTTCTGGTCAAATCCTGCCTTTCCTTCCTCATAGACGCACTGCAGCAGCCCGTCCCGCTTGCGCAGCACGATAAACGCGATCTCGCCCATGTGGCGGATCGTGTGGACTGCGCCGTTCACTTTCACGGTCTGTCCGAGCAGTTCGCCGCTTAAGAGCTCCGGAAGTTCGCGCGTGTCCGGCTTTTTTACTCCGCTTACAAAATCCATATTTCTTACCTCCTGCACTTTTCTGGGACAACGAAAGTCCCGGAATATTTTCATATTCCGGGACGGGATAATTTTGATTCCCGCGGTACCACCCGCATTGAGACCAGCCGCGTAAACTCTCCGATCTCCTCTCAAATGCATGTAACGCCTGCCCGCGTGCTGACCTACTCTTCCTTCGACCAGCCGGCTCCCAGGTGTTCCCTTTGTCCGCTCTTCCAGAGGACGCTCTCAGTCGGTGACGTCCTGTTCCTGTCGGCCTCTGCGTGACAAGAGTCCTGTTCTCCGCCTTTCCATTTTATGCTGTCCGCGTCAGCGGACGCGTTCATTTGCAGACTATCCTAGCACAAGTAATCTGGAATTGCAAGGAAAAATTTCGCCCGCCAACAGCTTTTAGCCAGCGCAGGCCAGCTTCGCCGCCGGAGCAGGCTGAAACTGTAAAAGTGAAAACAGCACGCGTGCGCAGGCCGTCGTGATGTAGTCGCAATCCCGCTCCACATCGCTCGGTTCTTCCATATATGCCTGATGAAGCTTTCGGATTTCCTCCAGAATTTCATCCGCAGAGCAAGGCATCCGATATTGTATAGGAAATAATACTCTGTCCTCACGGACACAGACGCGCAGTCTTTTTTTCAGACGTTTCTCATAGATACAGTGCGCCTTCAGATTTCCCGGGTAATTCGGGTTATGCGGAAAGGTGAAATAATCCGCGATATAGTGAAGCACCTGACCGAGATCCATGATATAGCGCATCGAATCAACAGGGCAGTCCCCTTCCGCACAGGAGAGCGCCCGCAGCTTGCCCGCCACCAGATCAAATGTCGCCTCATATTCGTGCCGCTTCGTCACGAAGGAAGGCTTCAGATCCGGCAGCACACTTCCAAAATAAAACGCTTTCCACCTACGCCTGAGAGTCTCATTTTCCATGCCGTTCAGCAGATACCCCGCCAGCGCCAGATGCGATTTTTTTCTCATATGCCATCCTCTCCTCCGCTTAAACCGAAAAAAGTATAGCACAACTTCCTCCGCCGCGCAGCCTGTTTTCCGAAATTCCCAGAAGTTTACAATATAACGAAGCTTCCTCTGGGCAGAAATTTCTGCCCGTTTATATTCAGTTTTTATTCCGTTTTCAATTATCGATTAACATAAAAAAACAGGTGAAACGATATGAGGCGACCCATTCTTACAGGAAAATACATACGATCAGCCATCGCCGTCATTCTGGGCATCGCGGCCCTGATCCTGCTGCTCAGGGCAGCACGCTCAGGGCAGGTCACGCAGGCAGATACCGGTCTTCCATCACTGGAGATCACACTCGCGGATGTCTCTCTGGAGGAGCTGAACGCGGGAACCAAGGACGAACGTTATGAAGGCAACAGTCTTGTCATAAACAGTGCCGGTTTCGGCGGCCCGTCCGCCGAAAAGACCGTGGAAATCAAAGGACGCGGCAATAATTCCTGGAAAATGCCCAAACGCAGCTATCAGATTCGCTTTGATGAGAAGGAAAGCCTCTTTGGAATGGAACCCGCGAAAAAATGGGTTCTGCTTGCCAACTATGCAGATGCATCCCTCATGCGAAACAGGCTGATGCTCGACCTGGCGGGCGAACTGATGGATTATGTCCCCGATTCCCAATATGTAGATCTTTATGTAGACGGAAACTATCTGGGAAATTATCTCCTGTGCGAAAAAATCGAGATCGGCACCGGCAGGGTCGAGCTGACTGATCGGGAGAGTCTGCTGGTCGAACTCGACAATTATTATTACTGGGAGTCAGAAGACCGTTTTCAGAGCTCTGTGAGCGGTTCCTGGTTCATTCTGAAAGACTCGGTTGCCGACGATCTGGATCAGGCAGACTCTATCGCCGAGAAAGCGTTCGCCGGTCTGGAGGACGACATCAATCGCTTCGAGGAACTGCTCTATACGGAGGAAAAGGACTGGGACGCCATCAGCAGTATGATCGATGTGGAGAGTTTTATAAGCTATTATTTTCTGGAAGAATTTGCGGAGAATTCAGACTCATGTCGCACCAGTATCTATCTGTACCGCGACGGTCCGGACGATACGCTGCACATGGGACCGGTCTGGGACTTTGACAAGGCGGTGGGTTATTCTAAACGCCAGAAATACGGCGGCGATCCGGAAGCAGACTATGTAAGCAGAATCGAGGACTACATGGGAACAGACCGGAACACCACCTGGTTTACAGAACTGTTTCAGATTCCGGAATTTCAGGAAGCCGCCTGCTCTATCTATGAAGAAAAAATCGAGGCTATCTTTCTGTCCGCAGGTGAACGGATCGACGCTTATTCTAAGGAGATACGGCAATCCGCGGCGATGAATTCCGAAATCTGGGACATCTCAGATATTCCGGTAAACTGTGACCATGAACCATACGAATATACCTGCTGGGAAGAAAGCGTGGAAGGCCTTCGGCAATGGGTCGAAGAACGGGTCAGCAGCTTAAGCGCGCGCTTCTGCCGGTAAGCGTCAATCCCATCAGAATTGTCCCCGGCAGACAGAACGCCAGCGAATACAGATAGCGGAAATACCAGCCGTAGGCCGGCCCCGCCATGCAGATGAGCAGAAAGATAAAAAGCGGCACCGCCGTCAATAATGCTTCCTTCTCTCTGCAGCGAATACAGTAAAATCCCCACAAAATCAGACACCAGGTATAGAACGCCGGCATCAGAAAATACGAGAGGACCGGCAGGGAAAACAGTGTCTCCCGGAAAGTTTCATAGCTCTCCCGCAGCGCCGCCAGACTCTCCGGATAATAGAGCTCCGTCCCCGTAGTTTCCGCCAGACTTTCATTGATCGCGGCCATCCGCTCCGCACTGCTCGCATAATCATAATACTCCGCCGTATACCCGTCAGGGTAGAAATAGCCGTACAGATTATTCATGGTGGCCTGCACATAGATACCCGGATGCTTACACAGCATCTGAAACCAGACGCGGAAATAGGCGATCAGCTCCTCAGCCGTGGCCTCATCATTATAGGTGGCCTTGACCGGATCGGACAGGTTCGGATTGTACAGTTCCGCCAGTTCCTCGTAATTCAGGATCGCCGAAATCGCCGCCTGCTGCTCCGGCGTCACGTCGTCCGCCGCATCACGCACATAGCGGGCTGTTTGCTGAAAGGGTATGGAGAGCGCCTCTCTGGGATTCGATGCCTTAATATTGAGAGCCGGGATTAGAATACATTGATACAGCAGGAAAAAGCAGAACGTCCCGCCGAGCAGGCCGCCCCAAAGCCGTCTGTTTTTGCGGCAGCAGATCATCGTCATCAGGAAAGTCAGTAAGAGCACATATACGCCGTCCTGTCGGAAGAAGAACACGCCGAGCACCGACACCGCGAAAAGTATTCGGTGGAGCAGCCCTCTCTTCTCTTCCTGCAGTTTCCCGGTAAGCAGCCTGTAAAGCTGCACCAGAAAAATCATCAGGAATGCGGCAAAACATACGTCTTTCACCGCCAAGAACATATAGTTCTGAATTCTTGGTGCAATAGCAAAAAACCCCATAAATAAAAACAGATACCGTTCTGGGATCCGGCATTCGGCCAGCAGCTTCATCACCCAGGAGATAGCCGCCAGTACCAGACTCATCTGAAGAATCGTGTAGAGAAAAAGTCCTGCGTTGGCGGACGAAAACAGCAGCGTGCCGATGTTGACACAGCCGTAAAGCAGCAGTGTATGGGCGATCGGATGATGATTGCTCAGCCTGTTTGTGTGCGTCTTAAGCGCTCCATAGGCGTTGAGAAGCTGATTTTTCGAATCGGTGGACAGGATCCCCGGATAGGACAGAATCAGGTTGGGAATATAGAGAATCAGCATGGTCAGAAAGCAGGTGCGAAACGGATAACGGTGTAAACAGTCCAGATACCACCGAACGCCTCGCGGCAGCGATCGCGCGCACTCCTTCTTTCTTCTGCCCGGGGCTACGCGGTCGAGACAGCGATAAAGAGAACAGATGCAGCAGAAAAAAAGCACATAGTAACCCAGAAACACGATGCACGCTTTGAGAAACTGAACCATACTCCCAAACACAAGGCTCCAGTCATTTTCCTTTAAAAAGGAGAAACCCATGACCATGAAGAAGGCAAACAAAGCCGTCGGAATATGACAGCAAAGCCTTTCGCGGACAGAATGCTTCCGCCCACACCAGTTTTCCAGAACACGGCAATAAAACCGGAAAAAGAGAAAACAGATAATCCCATCCGTAATATCCACGCTGCGGAAGGATTCCAGAAAAAGCTCCCAGCTCTGCCCGCCATCCCGGATCTCCATATCCACCGAGAGGGACAGTGTCGTCAAAATACTTCCCAGAAAACTGGTAATGCCTGGAATATTCTGTCTGAAAGTTTTTTGCATGAACACACCTGTTTCTCTTTTGTTTTCATGCTATATATACTTTCTGACTTTAAATTTTGAATAAATTTAATATTAACTTTTCTCCATTTTTCAGTTTGTCCACTCCAGCACCACCGCGTGCGCGATACCCGGGATGCTCTGCCCCTCATTGAAACTGACCTTCGAGAGCAGCGCTCCGGTCGGGACGAACAGCACACGCCTCCACTCGCCGCGCTCAATTTTCGACAGAATGTAAGCGGCCAACACTGTCGCCGCGCAGCCGCAGCCCGAACCGCCGGCATGCGTGTCCTGCTTCTCCGGGTCAAAGATCAGAATACCACAATCGTCATGCCGATTCTTAAGGTCAATACCCCGATCGAATAACAGATCTTTCAAGATCGTCTGACCGATACTGCCCAGATCTCCGGTGAGGATGCAGTCATAATCGGAGGCCTCCCGCCCGGTATCCTTCAGGTGCTGAAAGATCGTGTCCGCCGCCGCGGGAGCCATCGCCGCGCCCATGTGCATCGAATCTTTCACGCCGTAGTCCACGATTTTCCCAGTGGTGATCCCGCTGATCTGTACATGAGCCTGCGCAGCCATCGCGGAATCACCGGCAGCCAACACAAAACCGCCTGCACCGGTGACCGTCCAAGTCGTCGAAAGCGGCCGTTGCCCCGCATATTCCAGCGGAAAACGGAATTCGCGCTCTGCGCTCGCGAAGTGGCTCGAAGTCAACGCCATCGCACAGTCCGCGAAGCCTCCGCCCACCGCCATCGCCGCAAGCGAAAGACTCTCACCGCAGGTGGAACAGGCTCCATAGAGCCCGAACAGCGGAATCTGCAGCTCCATGATGCCATAAGAAGTCGCAATGCCCTGCGCGAGCAGGTCCCCCGCAAACAGATAGCGCATCTGCTCCTCATTCATGCCGGATTTCTCCATTGCCTTTCGAGCTGTGCGCAATTGCAGCTCGCTCTCCGCCTCCTCCCAGGTATCTTTTCCGAATTTTGGATCTTTCTCGATACAGTCAAACAAATGCCCGAGCGGTCCCTCTCCCTCCTTTTCCCCGACAATAGAAGCTGCTCCGATGATGCGGGGCGGTCTGTCAAATACAATACTTGCTCTTCCCTGATTTTGTGCCATAGTCATTATCTCCTTCTCATGATTTACTATAAAATTCCCGGGCAGCGATTGCGAGATAAGTAAGACAGAAAATCTTCGATTTTCATAGCCGGACTTATGCGCAGCTGCTCGCAGAGTGTAGCAATCGTCTTTTATATTTAATGATGTCTGTTCAGATAGATAGTTTCCTTCATGGATCAAATATTATGTAAGGACTTTTTTGCCAGCTTTCTCTGACCTTTTTTAATCCTCTTTTCCTGAAAAACGGATAAAATTCTCGCTCTGGGATAA
>JAJQBC010000135.1 GCA_021203465.1 Lachnospiraceae bacterium
TTCCGTTTCTTTGTTTGTGACTACAGTATAGCACCGCCTTTTAAAAAAATAAAATACATATTATATTGGCAACTTCATACTTTTATGATATGATAATGCAAAGGAGGTGTCCCCATGGATATCCGTTCAATTCGTTATTTTCTGGAAGTGGCGCAGGAGCTGAACATCACCCGCGCTGCAGAGAACCTGCACATGGCGCAGCCGCCGCTCAGCCGCCAGATGCAGATGCTGGAAGAGGAACTCGGCGTAGAATTATTCGTCCGTGAAAGGCGTCGTCTGCATCTGACCGAGGAGGGACTAATTCTGAAAAACCGGGGCGCCGAGATCCTGACGCTCGTCGAAAAGACGGAGTCCGAAATCCGCGAATACCGCCACGGCGTCAGCAGACCGCTCTACATCGCCTCCATCGAAGGGCAGGGACCCTACCTCATGTCCCGCTGGATCTCCGGCTTCTGCCAGAAATATCCGGACGTCAAGTACAGCCTCTGGAACGGCAGCGGCGACGACGCAACCGAACGTCTGCTGAAGGGTCTGTGTGACCTTGCGCTGCTCGTCGAGCCCTTCGACCACGAATCGCTCGACAGCATCCCTGTCGGCTCGGAACCCTGGGTTGCAATGATCCCCGGGAAGCATCCGCTGGCCAAAA
The DNA here is from genome assembly GCA_021203465.1 of Lachnospiraceae bacterium. Taxonomy (GTDB): domain Bacteria; phylum Bacillota; class Clostridia; order Lachnospirales; family Lachnospiraceae; genus Hominiventricola. The sequence goes on from JAJQBC010000135.1 coordinate 647, forward strand.
CGGAGGGCGACACCATCCCCCTGCGGGCTCTGGCAAAGGTTCCCCTGATCATCCCGGTGCGAAAATCGCGCAGCATGAAAATCCACGACATGTTCACTTCGATCGGCGAGACCCCCACCGTCCTCTGCGAGCTGAACCATTATCTGAATGCCTACGAGCTCGTGAAGCAGGAGGTTGGAGTCGCAATTTTCCCCCGCTCCACCGGCGCGAATTTCGAGAGCAGCGACGTGATCATCAAGGATCTGACGGATCCCGGCTACATCGCCGACTACGTGCTGGTCTGGGATCGTAAACGACGCCTTCCCACCGCCGCCGAAAAATTCATCGAATACGTACGGGAAGTCTCCGAATAACAAGGGAGCCCGCAGCGCCATGCTGCGGGCTCCCTCATACCCCATTATTCTCCCATACTCTCCAACATGCTGTGATAGCGCTCCAGAATAATCGCCTGAATCGCGTCACGCGTCTCGGAATTGATCGGATGCGCGATGTCCCGGTATTCTCCGTCCGCCGAGCGTCTGCTCGGCATCGCGATAAACAGTCCCTTTTCGCCCTCGATCACCTTGATATCGTGGACGACAAACTCCCCGTCAATCGTGATGGAGACGACCGCTCGCATCTTTCCTTCCTTTGTAACCTTTCGAATCCGTACATCTGTAATATTCATTTTCTTCTCCTGTACCAGTTCTCCATAATCGTTTACATGATATACCGCTCATTTTTCTCAATGACTACCTTCACGCCATCTTCCCCGATAAAACGCGAATTCGCGCGGATCGTATCTCTGCTCTCCACGATGCAGTTCTCAATGTAAGTATTATCGCCCAGATACACGTCATTCAAAATGATGGAATTTTTGATCACACAATTGCTTCCAACAAACACCTTTTTGAAAAGGATCGAATTCTCCACTGTCCCGTTAATAATGCAGCCGCTGGCAATCAGACTGTTCTTCATTCGGGAGCCGGTGTTGAACTTTGCCGGCGGGAGATCCTGTACCTTTGAGTAAACCTCCGGATAGTCCCGCAGGAAATGCTGCTGTACTTCCGGCTTCAGGAAGTCCATATTTGTCTCATAGTAGGAATCCACCGAGGCAATGCTGTTCCAGTAGCTGTCCATCCTATACGCGTAGATCCTCTTCACATTCTTGTAGCGGATCAGGATATCCTGCACGAAGTCATATCGATCCTCCTGCGCGCAGCGCTCAATCAGCTCAACCAGCTGTCTTCTGCGCACGATGTAGATCCCGCAGGAAACCATGCGCTCGTCGGTCGCCATCGGCTTCTCCTCAAAACCGATGATCCGTCCGTCGTCGTCCGCCCTCACGACCCCGAAGCGGGTCATGTCCGTACTCTCCGGCATCTCCTTACAGACAACTGTGATGTCAGCCTTCTTCGCAATGTGGTACTCCAGTACCTTATTGTAATCCAGCTTGTACACCCCGTCGCCGGAGGCGATGACCACATAGGGTTCATGGCTCTGCTTCAGCCAGTCGATGTTCTGGTAAATGGAATCCGCCGTCCCCCTGTACCAGAAACTGTTGTCCGCGGTCACTGTCGGTGTGAACAGATAGAGCCCTCCCTGCTTGCGTCCGAAATTCCACCACTTGGAGGAGCTCAGGTGCTCGTTCAGGGATCGCGAATTGTACTGCATCAGCACCGCCACCTTCTGCACATGGGAGTTCGTCATACTACTCAGCGCGAAGTCGATGCCCCGGTAGCTGCCGGCTACCGGCATGGCGGCGATCGCGCGCTTCGCGGAGAGTTCCCGCATCCTGTGGTTATTGCCGCCCGCCAGTATCACTCCTACCGCCCTCATGCTCTCTCACCTACCTTAATCAGAGTCTCTCCGCCCGCAAGGACACCGCCCGGATAGTCGCCGGGCTCTGTGACCCCGGACAGCGCCGTATTGAAGCCAATCTGCACATCGGGCGGAATCACGGTATTCTCCCCGACCGTCACGAGACCAAAGGCGTAGACCTTCGGATTTTCCCTGTTCGGAACTTGTTCGCCGACGCCGAGGACGGACCTGTCTCCGATGATGACCTCCTCCGCTACGATCGATCGGTTCACCCTGCATCCCGCCCCGATCACCGTATTTTTCATGATAATTGAATCGCGGATCTCCGCACCCTTCCCGATCGTCACACCGGCTCCGATCACAGAATTGATCACGCTTCCCTCGACCGAGGAATTCCCGCTCACGATGCTGCGCTCGATATAGCCGTCCGTCGACACGTACATCGGCGGCACCGCGTCGCTCTTCGTGTAGATCTTCCAGAACTCCTCATAAAGGTTGAACTCCGGAATGATATCGATCAACTCCATATTCGCCTCCCAGTAAGAGCCGAGCGTCCCGACATCCTTCCAGTAACCGCTGAACTCATAGGCGAACATCCGCTCCCCGTCCGCAAGGCAGGCCGGAAGGATATGCATCCCGAAATCGCAGCCCGTCACATCCTTCATCCGGATCAGTGCCTGCCGCAGCACCTTCCAGCTGAAAATATAAATGCCCATAGAGGCCAGATTACTCCGCGGCTTCTCCGGCTTTTCCTCGAATTCGCTGATCCTGCCGCTCTCATCCGTGATCACAACGCCGAAACGGCTCGCCTCCTCCCAGGGAACCTGCATACAGGCGACCGTCACCGCCGCGTCATTCTCCTTATGGAAGTCCAGCAGCACCTCGTAGTCCATCTTATAAATATGGTCGCCGGACAGAATCAGGACATAATCTGGATTGTAGGTATCAATATAGTCAATATTCTGATAAATCGCGTTGGCCGTACCGGAATACCAGTCGCTCCCGGCACTCCGCTCGTAGGGCGAGAGAATCGTCACCCCTCCGTTATTGCGATCCAGATCCCAGGGCATGCCAATGCCGATATGCGTATTCAGCCGAAGCGGCTGATACTGCGTCAGTATGCCCACTGTATCGATGCCGGAGTTGATGCAGTTGCTTAAGGGGAAATCAATAATGCGGTATTTCCCGCCGAAGGCCACCGCGGGCTTCGCCACCTTCGCAGTCAGCACCCCGAGCCTGCTCCCCTGTCCGCCCGCCAAAAGCATGGCGATCATCTCTTTCTTTATCACGTTATCACCTCTTGATGCATTCTGAAACTATCTCTGAGGCAAGTATAGCATATTTCTTGTAAATAGTGAACATTTTAGCCAAAAATTGTTCTTTATTTTCCACTAATTTGTGACAGCGTCCGCATCCGCATCATAGTACAATTTCCGAATTATGTCGGTTTTGGAACGCTTTCGTTCCCCGTTTTTTAAAATATTGCAGAAAGCACGGCTTTCCCGCGTTGCTTTTTCAGGGAAAGAGGTATACTATATTATTAAACAGTCCAGAACAGCATCGAAATGAAAAGGTGCTTACCTGCTAAAGGCGGTCTGTGGCCTGCTGTTCTAAATTGTCAGCAAAAAAAGAAACGGAGCAACCAGAGTTTATGTATGAAATTAACTTTCATTCACCGGTACATGTACATTTTATCGGCATCGGCGGCATCAGCATGAGCGGCCTCGCCGAGATTCTTATAAAAGAGGGCTTCACAGTGTCCGGCTCGGACGCTGCGGAATCGGCGCTGACCCGGCATCTCGCCGCGCTCGGCGCCCGCATTGCCATCGGGCAGCGCGCCGAAAATATCACGACGGATATTGATCTCGTCGTCTACACCGCCGCAATTCACCCGGATAATCCCGAGTTTGCCGCTGCGCGGGACGCCGGTGTCCCGATGCTGGCGCGCGCCGACCTGCTTGGCCAGATCATGCGGAATTACCCGACTGTCATCGGCGTCTCCGGAACCCACGGAAAGACGACGACTACCTCCATGATTTCCATGATCCTGCTGGAGGCAAAAAAAGACCCGACCATCTCCGTCGGCGGCATTCTGCCTGAGATCGGCGGCAATATCCGTGTCGGCCACTCGGATACCTTCCTGACTGAAGCCTGCGAGTACACGAACAGCTTCCTATCCTTCTTCCCGACCGCGGCGCTAATCCTGAATATCGAGGAAGATCACATGGATTTCTTTAAAGATCTGCAGGATATCCGCAATTCCTTCCATCGTTTCGCCGTGCTTCTGCCGGCCGACGGCCTGCTCGTCCTAAACGGCGAGATCAAACATCCGGAAGAGATCACAGAGGGCGTCGCTGCCCGCAGCGTCACCTACGGCCTTACCGGCGCGGAAGACTACTACGCGGAGGATATTCGCTTCGGCGAGGACGGCGGCGGCATCTATGAGTTGTATCATCACACAGAACCAGTCGGCACCGTTACACTGCATGTCCCCGGCCGACACAATATTTCGAATTCCCTCGCCGCGCTCGCCGTCTCACTTGAGCTGGGCATCGATTTTCCGACCGCCGCCGCGGGACTGCTCCGCTTTCACGGAACGGAGCGCCGCTTTGAGTACAAAGGCGAGGTAAACGGTGTGACCGTCATCGACGACTACGCGCACCACCCGACAGAGATTCGCGCCACACTGAAAGCTGCCGCGGACTATCCGCACCGTGAGCTCTGGTGCGTGTTCCAACCCCATACCTACACGCGCACAAAAGCCTTCCTCCACGACTTCGCGGAGGCTCTTACGCTGGCCGACCACATTGTGCTGGCCGACATCTATGCGGCCCGCGAGCAGAATACGATCGGCATCAGCTCGCAGACGCTGCAAAAGGAAATCGAAAGCCTCGGGAAACCCTGCTACTATTTCCCCTCCTTTGAGGAAATTGAAAAATTTTTATTAAAAAATTGTATGCACGGAGACATGTTGATAACTATGGGTGCCGGAGACGTGCTGAAAATAGGCGAAAATCTGCTTTCAAGATGAAGTTATCCACATTATCCACATGTTTATCAACAATAAGGCTTGCATGGACATGTGGATTTTTTCGTGGATAAACCGTTTTACATAATGAAGCGGCTCTTCCTTCCGAAAGTTCACATTTTTGCCGTTTTCCTGTCGAATCCTGTCTCCCTTGGTTTCCCATAATTCAATCTTTCCACGAAGTTATCCACTTTATCCACAGCCTTTTTCCGAAAGGTTTATCCCTTGCCCTGCTCTCCCGGCGCCCTATTTTCTTTTTGAAAAAGCTGTGTTATACTCCATAGAGATGCGGGACGCGCCCATGGCGCAAACCGCCATGGAGGGAGTATCTCGATATGGGAAAGTTTATCTTAAAATCCGCCGGGGACGACGAGCAGACCAGTGTGCCGAACCTGTTCCTCGACTACTATATGCCAAAGGCAAACGGAGAATACGTAAAGGTATATCTCTACCTGCTCCGCGCGCTGAAGCTCCCTTCCCTCGAGCTCTCCGTCTCCGGGCTGGCTGACGCTCTGGATCGGACGGAAAGCGACATTCTGCGCGCCCTGAAGTACTGGGAGAAGCAGGGGGTTCTCCGGCTCGAGTGTGACGGTTCCAATACCCTGCGGGGTATCTACCTCTGCACGCTCTGCGCGCCGGGCGAGACCGTGCAGACTGCGGTGCCGAAAGAACCTATACGGACGGAAGAGTCCGCCCGCAAGTCCTACAGTGCAAAGGAGATCGAGGCCTTCGCAAACGACGAGGAGTGCCGACAGCTTCTCTTTGTGTGCAGCCAGTATATGGGCAAGACACTCTCTCCGTCGGAAATCGAGACGCTGCTCTATTTTTACGACCAGCTCCATTTTTCCACGGATTTACTGGAATATCTGGTGGAGTACTGCGTCTGCAAGGGCAGCAGAAGCATTCACTATATCCGGCGCGTCGGCTTGGCCTGGGCGGAGGCGCACATTACCACCGTCAGTGAAGCAAAAGAACGCACCAATCTCTATCACAAAAATACCTTTGCCGTCATGAAGGCCTTTGGCCTCAACGACCGCAATCCTGTCGATTCGGAACAGGAATATATCGAAAAATGGCTGAATACCTGGGGCTTCCCGCTCGAACTCGTGCTCGAGGCCTGCAGCCGGACAATGGAGCAGCTGCATAAGGCCAGTTTCCGCTATGCGGACAGCATTCTGCAGGACTGGCAGAAAAAGAAAGTACACACGCTCGCCGACGTACAGGCGCTCGACCAGGAGCACCGAAAAACTGTGCCGAAGAAAAAGGCGCGTGCGCGTCAGACCGGATTCACAAACTTCCAGCAGCGGGATTACGATTTTGACGAGCTGGAGAAACAGCTTCTCAGAAGCCAGACCTAAGGAGGAGAGCGATGCCGCTCAGCAACAGCCAATACGACGCGATTATGCGCGGATACGACCACAGGCAATATGAACATTACCGGGAACAGCTCGCACGGATCGACGAGATCTACGCGCGCTTTCCGCGCGTCCGTGAAATTCAGGAAGAAGTGTCCGCCTGCAGCGTTCAGCGGGCAGAACAGCTCTTCGACGGAGATCCGGAAGCCCTACGTGCGCTGAAAGAGCAGCTCGCTGCTTTGCGGCGGGAGCGGGAACAGATCCTCACAGACGCGGGATATCCGGCGGACTATCTGGAGATGCGATACACCTGTCCGGACTGCCGTGACACCGGTTACATCGGCAGAAAAAAATGCCACTGTTTCCGGCAGGAGGAGATCCGTCTCCTCTACTCCTCCTCCCATCTGGAGACGGTTCTGGAGAAGGAGAATTTTCAGACGCTGCGCATGGATGTGTACGATGAGGAGCAGCGCCGGGTCATACCCGCCATTCTCCGCAGCTGCCATGAATTCGCGGACCATTTCCGGCCCGGAGAGAAAAACCTCCTGTTCTACGGCTCTGTAGGCACCGGAAAGACCTTCCTGTCGAACTGCATCGCGAAAGAGCTGCTGGATCAGGGCTATTCTGTCATTTATTTTACTTCCTTCCAGCTCTTCGAACTGCTCTCCCGCGCGATCAGCGCACAGACGGAGCAGCTGCGGGAATCCTGCGAGCCATTGCTGGAGAGCGACCTTCTGATTCTGGACGACATGGGCACCGAACTGCCAAACACCTTTACGGTCTCCCGCCTGTTCCAGATTCTGAACGAGCGCGCACTCTCGGGGAAGTCTACGGTGATCTCGACGAACCTATCGCTGGAGCAGTTCCGGGACATCTACAGCGAGCGCGTATTCTCCCGCATCACAAGTTCATACACGCTTCTGAAATTTACCGGCGGCGATATTCGTATCCGCCGAAAGATAAACGACAAATTATTCTGACTACCTGGAGGACAAAAACATGAATATTCAGCGCAGCGAACGGGTCCTTGAGACGATCCCTGTCGGTTCCCTCGGCCTCATCCCTCTCCCCGGCTGCCAGGAATTGGGCAGACGAGTGGACGACTATCTGGTGCAATGGCGGCACGAAAGCTCTCTGGAGCACAAGGACAGCATCATGTTCCAAGGCTATGAACAAGAATCCTACCTGATCGAGACGAGCATTCCCCGCTTCGGTTCCGGTGAAGCCAAGGGCATCGTCATGGAATCTGTCCGCGGACGTGATCTCTTTCTGATGGTGGACGTCTGCAATTACAGCCTGACCTACTCCCTGTGCGGCCATGAGAACCATATGTCTCCGGACGATCACTACCAGAACCTGAAGCGCATCATCGCGGCCTGCGCGGGCAAGGCACGGCGGATCACCGTCATCATGCCCTTCCTCTACGAGAGCCGCCAGCACAAGCGCACCACGCGGGAATCCCTGGACTGCGCGCTCGCCCTGAAAGAGCTGAGCCGCATGGGCGTGGACAACCTGATCACCTTTGATGCGCACGATCCACGCGTGCAGAACGCGATCCCGCTCGAGGGCTTTGACACCGTACAGCCTGCCTACCAGTTCATCAAGGCGCTGCTGTCCCACGTCCGGGATCTGCAGATCGACAGCGATCATCTGATGGTCGTCAGCCCTGATGAGGGTGGCATGGACCGCGCGGTCTATCTGGCTAATATCCTCGGCGTGGACATGGGCATGTTCTACAAGCGCCGCGACTACACGCAGATCGTGGGCGGACGCAACCCGATCGTCGCGCATGAATTCCTCGGCTCCAATGTGGAGGGCAAAGACATCATCGTCATTGACGATATGATTTCCTCGGGTGAGAGCATGCTCGAGGTGGCGCGACAGCTCAAAAAACTGCACGCGCGCCGCATCTTTATCTACTCAACCTTCGGCCTGTTCACAAACGGCATGAAGCGCTTTGATGAAGCTTACAAAGAAGGCATCATCGACCGCGTACTGAGTACAAACCTGATCTATCAGCCGCCGGAGCTTTTATCACGCCCCTACTATATCAGCTGCGATGTGTCCAAATATATTGCTTTGCTGATCGACACGCTGAATCACGATGCATCTATCAGTGAGCTGCTGGATCCCTACGACCGCATCCACCGCTATCTGGAAAAATACAGGAATGGAGAAATATAACAGCGATGAAAAATTTTATTTTTATTTCCCCCGGTTTTCCGGACAATTTTGAAAATTTCTGTTTCGCGCTGAAAAATAACGGCGTGAACGTGCTCGGCATCGGCGATACGCCCTACGACGCGCTGTCAGAAGGGCTCAGACAGACGCTGACAGAATATTACCGTGTAGAAGACATGGAAAATTATGAGGACATGTTCCGCGCCGTGGCATATCTCTCCTTCCGCCACGGAAAGATCGACTGGCTCGAGAGCAACAATGAATACTGGCTCGAACAGGACGCGAGGCTGCGCGAAGATTTCCACATCACGACCGGGCTGCACCCGCAGGACATGGAGCTGATCAAGCACAAATCCCGCATGAAGGAGGGCTACAAAGCGGCCGGCGTCCCGACAGCACGCTGGCATCTGGTGGATGATATTGACAGCGCACGCGCCTTTATCAAAGAAGTCGGCTACCCGGTCATTGTAAAGCCGGACAGCGGCGTCGGCGCGTCCGACACCTGGAAGCTGAGCTGCGATGAAGATCTCAAGTCCTTCTTCTGCAATCTCCCGGAGATCCCCTACATTATGGAAGAATTCGTCCCCGGAGAGATCTGTTCCTTTGACGCGATCGTGAACAGCCGGGGCGAGATCCTCTTCGAGACGGGCAACATCTCCCCGATTTCGATCATGGACTGCGTCAACGAGCATGAGGAGATTCATTTTTATATTGTAGATAAACTGGCAGAGGATCTGCGCTCCTATGGCCATGCCTGCGTGAAAGCCTTCCATGTGCGCAGCCGCTTCGTCCATCTCGAGTTCTTCCGCCTGACACAGGATCACCCGCGTCTGGGCAAAGTCGGACAAGTCGTTGGCCTGGAGGTCAATATGCGCCCGTCCGGCGGTCCGACCGCCGATATGATCAACTTTGCCTACAGCGCAAACTGCTACCAATATTACGCTGATATGATGGTCTACGACGAACTGCGCCATGCTTCCAAGGCGACGCCATGCTTCTGCGCCTTCGTCGGCCGCTGGCGCGAGGTCTCCTATCTCCATTCCCATGCAGAGATTCTAAAGAAATTCGACGACAGTTTGCGGATGGCGCAGGAGCTGCCGCCGGTGCTGGCGCACGGCATGGGCAACTTCATCTATTTGGCAAAGCTGGAGACCGTAGAAAAGATGAACGAATTCTTCCGCTACGCATTGGCCAAGTGATGACTATTCTTTCTATTCTGTTCTGAACTGTCACACAAAGTAAGGGAGCGATTCTCATGGAAATACAGATGACACAGTGGTACAGTGAACGACTCGGACGGGAAATGCCCGTGAAGCGCTACGGGCAGGCCGGAAAGCCCTGCCTCGTGATCCCCTCCCAGAATGGGAACTGCCACGACTTCGAAGGCTTCGGCATGGTGGAGGCCTGCAGTCCCTTTATTGAATCAGGACGGTTGCAGCTCTTCTGTGTTGACGCGATCGACGCGGAAACCTGGTCCTGCGAGTGAAAAAATCCCCGCGAGCGGATTGAGCAGCACGAGCGCTGGATTCAGTACCTGATACAGGAGGTGACGCCTTTCCTCGAGCAGCACGCGGATGGACAGAAGGCTATGACGCTCGGCTGCAGCATGGGCGCGTACCACGCCGGAAATATCTTTTTCCGTTTTCCGGACCGCTTCGACGCCTGCGTCTGCCTGAGCGAACTCTATGATGCGGCTTCCATGCTAAACGGCTACATGGATGATCTGGTCTACCTGAATTCTCCCTGCCACTGCCTAGAGAATCTGCCCGCGGAGCATCCCTATATGGAACTCTACCGAAAGAGCAAAATCTTCATCTGCGTCGGGCAGGGCGCATGGGAGGATCAGCTTCTCGCCGGGACACGCCAGCTGGACGCCGTTCTGCGTTCCCGCGGCATTCCCGCTTTCGTAGACTACTGGGGCTATGACGTGAACCATGACTGGCCTTGGTGGAGAGTACAGGCGCCGTATTTTCTGGACAAAATTCTCTGAAATCGCAAAAAAGAGAGACCGCTCACCGCGGTCTCTCCCGTTTTTCGCAGACCTTATAAAGCTTTTCCCTCAGAACCAAGCACATCCTTGATCTTGTGCGCGACGACTGCCTTCACATTCGCACGGCCCACGGTCAGATACTGTCTCGGATCGAAGTAATCCGGATGCTCATTCATCACCTGACGAATACCAGCGGTCAGGCCGAGACGCAGGTCGGAGTCGATGTTGATCTTGCAGACCGCGGATCTCGCAGCCTCACGGAGCTGATCCTCCGGCACGCCGATCGCATCCTTCAGAGCGCCGCCATTTTCATTGATGATCTTGACATATTCCTGCGGCACGGAAGAAGCACCGTGCAGAACGATCGGGAATCCCGGAATCTTCTTCTCGATCTCATGCAGGATGTCAAAACGAAGCTGCGGCTTCGTGCCGGGCTTGAACTTGAACGCGCCATGGCTGGTGCCGATCGCGATCGCAAGAGAATCCACACCGGTCTTGTCCACAAACTCCTCAACCTCCTCGGGCTGGGTGTAGGAAGAATCCTCTGCCTTCACCTTCACATCGTCCTCGATACCGGCCAGCTTGCCGAGCTCCGCCTCGACCACGACGCCGTGATCATGCGCATACTCGACAACCTTCTTCGTGATCTCGATATTCTCCTGAAACGGGAACTTGGAAGCATCGATCATAACGGAGGTAAATCCGCCGTCCACGCAGGATTTGCAGATCTCAAAATCTGCGCCGTGATCTAGATGCAGGGCAATCGGAATCTGTGGATTCTCGATCAGAGCCGCCTCAACCAGCTTTACCAGATAGGTGTGGTTCGCGTACTTCCTCGCGCCTGCGGATACCTGCAGGATAATCGGGGAGTTCAGCTCGCCGGCAGCCTCGGTGATTGCCTGTACGATCTCCATGTTGTTCACATTAAATGCACCGATCGCGTAGCCGCCTTCATAGGCTTTCTTAAACATATCAGTTGTCGTTACTAAGGGCATTGATTTGTACTTCCTTTCCTTATTTTTAGCGCCAAAGCGCTTCTATACCGTATCTTACTACATTTTCCCTGAATCAACAAGGCTTTTTTATTCCGCGGTGTCTACCGCATTTTCGCAGATCAGCTCGATCACTTTCTCCTGAATCAGCTGTTCGCGGATCAGATCCGGGCTGTAATAGGTCTCAATATCCGAGGCGTCCTCGTAGCCGTATGTGTCCGCAATACTCTGCAGATATTCCTGATACTCGTCGTCACTGACCTCCATGCCTTCGCGCTCCGCTATCTCATGAAACGCAAGCGTCATCTGCACCCGGAACTTCGCCGTCTCACGGAACATCTCCCGCAGCTCCTCCTCCGTCACGCCCAGATAAGTCTCGAGAAAATCTCCGAGCTCCATACTGTACATCGTCGCATAGGTCTCGTACTCTGACATCAGCTCATCAATGTAGGCCTCGATGTCCGCATCCTCAATCTCAAACTCACTGGCTCCCAGTAACTCATACACCAGCTCATACTGCCAGTTACTCTCGGCTTCTTCCTCCGCGGTTTCCTCGAGCTCCTCGCGGATCGACGCCTCCATGTCCGCGATACTGTCATAATCCAGATTTTCCTGAACAAACTCATCGCTCCAATCCGCGATCTGATACTCGGATACCCGGTAGACGTAAACCTCGAAAGTGACATCCTTGCCAGCCACCTCCTCACTGTAATCCTTCGGGAAGGTCATGTTGATCTCCATGTCCTCCCCGGCTGTCACACCGATCAACCCATTCTCAAAATCCTCAAGGAAACTGCCACTCCCGATCTCTACAGAAGTCTCCGTCCCCTGCAGACTGTCAGAAGTCTCTCCGTCGATGTACCCGGTAAAATCTATGACTACGACATCGCCGGTCTGCGCCTCGCGATCCACATCGACCAGATCCGAGTATTCCTTCTTGATATCGTCGATCTCGGCCTGCACATCCTCATCGGTCACTTCCGCGACCGTCTTTGCCAGCTCGATTCCTTTGTACTCACCAAGCGATACCAGTGTGCTCGTAAGATCCTCATAGAGAACATAATCACTGCTGCTCTCCGCCGCATCCTCTGCCTCCGCCGTGTCCGTCTCCTCCGCGCTTTCGCTGTCCGAACCGCATCCGGCCAGTGCCAGTACAGCTGCCATCATAAGTATCATCCAAAACTTTTTCTTCATCGTATAACTCCTCCTGATTCATTTAAGCAGTATACCACCTTTCAGCGGGAAAAACAACGCCCCCATTCTTGCTTTTTCAGGACAGGAATGCTACAATGGGACAAGAGTTTGTCGTAGGAGGAACAAAAGACATTATGGTATGGAAGGTATTATTCGTCATTCTGATTATACTGGTCATCGTTCTGGCCGTGCTCTACTTCGTGGGACGACGGATGCAGAAAAAGCAGGATGAAAGCCAGGCGCAGCTGGACGCAATGAAGCAAACCGTCAGTATGCTGATTATTGATAAGAAGATGCTTCCCGTCAAAAAGTCCGGCCTGCCTCAGGCAGTGATCGATCAGACCCCCTGGTATTTACGCAGGTCAAAGCTGCCGATCGTAAAGGCAAAGGTGGGGCCGAAGATTATGACCCTTGTAGCGGATGGTCCTGTATATGAGCAGCTTCCCCTGAAACGCGAGGTCAAAGTCGAGGTCAGCGGCATCTACATCACAGCGGTCAAAAGCGCCCGCGGCGGGCTTCCAAAGCCTGAGCCGAAAAAGGGCTTTTTCAAACGACATTTTGGGAAAAAATAAAGAGGGCCAAACGCCCTCTTTATTTTTTGTATTCGGGCGACTTTATATATATCGCCGGATATATGTTCTAAATCCATCTCCCGGACTTTTTATTGGAGCAATAGGTCTCCAGCGGAGCCCAGCCGGTCTCCATGAACTGGGACAGAAGTTTCTGCACAACGCCATAGGTGATGTACTCCGCAGGCTTCAGGCCGTCCGGCTCGTAGGCGCGCACAAACTCCGGAATCTTCATCAGACGGTCGATAATCGCCGGATCAATCGGCTCATTGATACGCTCGACTTTCTCCGGATCCGCCTCGAGAATCATGTCCTGCACGCGTGTATTGATCGTGAAGGTCATATCGGCTCCCGCCAGTTCCGTCAGATGATACGGCCCGCGCAGTCCTGCCGGCATGATCACAGAGGAGTAGCCCCTCTCCCGGAAAATGCTGTAGGTTCGCTTCGCCACCGCAAGACCCGACATGATGATGTCGCTCTCGGAAACGTCAGCCTTCATATCCTTCGCCACGTCGCGAATGTAATCATCCAGACGTCCGACCTGCTGTACAACCAGACAAAGCGCAGGCTTTACGCCCTTTTCGATCGCACGCTTCCTGCCCTTTTCATAGGCTTCCGCCACCGCAAGCCCCTGAGAGACAGATACATTGATTGTCGCACAAATCGGAATTCCTTCCTCCGCAATCTGCTCTATAACCTCCAGACCCGCTCTCGTAGTCGGAAGTTTCACCGCCACATTCGGTCTCCAGCTATGCACCCTCCTGGCCTGTGCCAGCATGCCCTCCGCGTCGCCCGCGCGCCCCGGGTTCAGCTGGCCGAGCGCAAGCCCGTGCTTTCCGTCCGTACTGTCATAGATATCCCGAAAATAATCCGCCGCATAGATCGCGACCAGCTTCAGCAATGCCTCCGCACGCTCCTCGAAATCCAGATCCTGAGGAACCTGATCCACCTTCTCCTGCCAGAATTCCGGCTGAGACTGGAATGTTCGGTAGGTCAGCACCGGGTTCGTCGTAACACCCATCGCTCCTCTCTTTCTTGCCAGAGCAATCTCGTCCGGATTTCCGGAATCATGCCACCAGCGGGTGGGCGTAGATTCGTTCAGCCATTCAAAATAAGTACTTGCCATGTTCTATGTTCCTCCTTATTATGATTCTCGCTGTTATTCTCTACTTTTGCCCTTCTTTTCTTTCCCTTTTCTTTCCAAATAGAAATATCAAACTATCGTATTAATGTAATACAATTTTTTATATAAATAATACCTATTCTGAGCAGAAAAGTCAATATTTAATCCAAAACAAAAAAGGCGCCGCAAAATGCGACGCCCCACTGTAACGCAAATCACCTATCTACCCTTCTTCTCCTCACCGTTTACCAGATCCCATACAATATCCATGTGATCCCACATGGCGCTTCTGGCTGCCGCCGGATCATGCTTTTCTATGGCCGAAATGATCTGTTTATGAGAGTCAACGCCCTTGTTATGCTCCGTCTGTCCCCAGGCGTACCGAATATTTTCCATGATTGTATCCTTCAGAATGTTTCCCATCTGCGTAAACATCGGATTCCTTGTCGACTGAAGAAGGGTAAGATGGAATTCCAGATCCAGTTCCATGCTCTCCTCGGACATCGAATTTTTCTGTTCAGACTGCCTGTACCTCTCCCACTGCTCCCAGAGACGCCCGACATCCTCTTCCGTACTCCGGACAGCCACCAGATAAGTGGCCTCGCTCTCAATAATCCTCCGGAATTCCACCATATATTTCTGATTCTCACCGCTCAGCATCGCGAAAGGAACAAGTGTATTCAGATTCTGGCTTCCGTCAAGCTCACAGACAAAGGTGCCGCCTCCCTGACGGCTCTCAATAAGGCCAAGGCTGGACAGCCTCTGCAGCGCACTGCGGACGGAAACCCTCGAAACCCCCATCATGGAGGCAAGCTCATTCTCTGACGGTATCTTTGTCCCCGCCTTCCACTCGCCGGACGTAATCAGGCGCTTTACCTCATCCTGCACGGCATCACTTACACTTTTTCTCTCAACCTTATTTACCAACTCTTCACCGCCTTACTCCGTGATGTCAATGGTATTACTCTGATACGTTCTGGAATATGGTATTACAACCTTTAAAATATTAACAAATTGTGATTCGTCAGTCAATACTAATTGTAAGTTTTTGTAAACCTCATGCACCTACCAGTTCCGCTTAAAGAAGGCCAAAGCCCGCTCTGCTTCCTTATCGAAATCCTTCACGTATGCCTCGCAGCTGATGCGCGCGTCGTATCCAATCTTCTTCAGCGCATCAAAGAACGGTTTGTAATCTGCCTCGTCATCCAGATTCGGGTAGACCCGCCCAGTCGGATTTGCAAAATGCACGTGCCGCAGGTTCTCCTTCCCCATCGTCAGAAGGTTTTCAACCGGCTCATGTTCTACCGTCAAGTGATAAAAATCCACGAGAACCTTCACATTGGGAACCGAAGCGTCCGCAGACAGCTTACAGCCCTCCGCAAAACTGTTGATCAGGTTGCACTCCGCCCTGCGAAGCGGCTCAATCACGATCGTAATATTATGCTTCACAGCCAGAGGCGACACTTTTTTCAGAAGCTCTACGACCTGAGCATAACCCTCGTCCATATGTACGTCCGCACCGGTCAGGCGTATCGTGTCCGGGAAAAGTTATTACAGGTCTCGCAACGGATACCCGATCTCTCCACAGTCTTTTTGATCTCCTCAAATTCCTCATCGAGCAGCGCTGTCATCTCAGCGAGCGGGAGCTCCACATAGTCATAGCCAAGCTCCGCGATCTTTCCGAGGAACTCGATTCCGGTACCATCCGGTCTGGTCGCCACCATATTCAAACAACATCCAAATTTCATCTTAAATATACCGCCTACAGCGTCGGATCGATTATCTTAGCACAGAATTTCTGTGGAATCTATACAAAAATACAGCTGCGTAGCTATCTCAGGGCAGGACTCACACAGCTGTATTATATCGTTGTCTTTTTTACTCTATTAAGCCTCGGCCTTTCCTATCAACTCACGAACCTTTTCAATATCCATCTCCAGAACTTCTGCGATCTTCTCTGCGGACATACCCCGGGCAAGCTTCTTTCCCACCAGCTCCACAAGAGCCTCCTCGCGACCCTCCAGCAAACCTTCCATTCGGCCTTCTTCACGACCTTCCTCACGACCTTCCTCACGTTCATAGCATTTCTCTTCCCACGCCTGCATATATCTCACCCCAACCTCCTCATTCTGGCGAACCTCCTTCACACGATTGTGAATCCTGCGTATCCGTTCACTGTTCGAGCTCTGCGCCTCCTGATCGGTAGTATTCTCGACATAATGAAGAAATTCCACCAGCTCAGCAGGTACTTCATCCTCATTCTCGCCCCGGGTGTTTAAAAAGATGCGAGTCGCGCCGTCTTCCAGCCTGCACTCCGGCACTTCCCTACAGACCGACTCAAAAGTATAGCGATACTTTTTATAGCCGAACAAGTCAAAAGTCATGATGAGGATGATATACGTGTTGTTCAGAAGATTGTAATTCAGCACTCCCGGTTTCAGCAATCCCGTATCAATCAACCCCTGGTAATATCGGCTTCTCTTCGCCAGGTCGCTCTTCCGTTCCTTCTGCATCTCCGTGTCATAGACGTTCGTCTCTTCATCCATCGCATAAACATCCAGCCGGATCGAGCGGGAGAGCGTCGAAATCCGCACCTCTTTCTCCGTCTCCGCTTTCTCCAGAAGGGCAATATCCCTTCCGAAAATAATGCTCAGGACGTCTCTGTGCGTCTGCGGATCCTCCATCACCTCGTCAAACAGAAAACGATCAGAAAGGTTCAGCTCCTGTAATGGTACCATATTTAATTTTTTCGCTGCCATGTAACTCCTCCTTTATCTTAGCACAGCTTGCCATAAATGAACAGGCGAAAATACTCCACAGAGTATCTCTCCGTTCAAACATGAGTAAGGGATTTTCGGACGAAGCGCCCGGAAATAATAAGAAACATCTCCTGCTCCCATGATGCTGAGCAACGAGATGCTTCGAGTATACACCAAAAATTGTCAAATGGCATCCATCTTTACAGTTTGTTCATAATTTTTGTGAGATCTGCACAAACCCGGACACTCTCGCAAAAAAAGGGGCGGTTGCCCGCCCCCGTAACCTTCCTATCCACCATAGCCCAGCAAACTTAATATTCCATAACATATATCCTATACAGACAAAATCATGCAGGGAAGAATATTCTTTCCCTGCATGATTCATTGATCTGTTATTTACGTTATTCCTTCGCTTTGCGCAAAGTAAGGAACATAAGCATCCCTTACGGGCCGTCCGGTCCTTCCGGCAGGCCGCACTTGCTCCAGCCCCCGTCGACAAACAGCGTCTGTCCCGTGATACCGCTGGCATCGTCGGACGCGAGGAACATAACCGCATTCCCAATCTCTTCCACGTCCAGAAAGCGCTTCATCGGAATGACCTGCATGATCTTGTCCGGCTTGATGTTTCCTTCCGCGATACCCTGTCTCACCATGTCCGTCATGACATAACCCGGCGCCACCGCGTTGATGCGGATGCCAAAACGTCCCCACTCAACGCCAAAGGTCGCTGCAAGTCCATTTACTGCCGCCTTGGAAATATTGTACGGCGAGCGCTTGGATGTAAAGCAGGAGGAATTCGCAGAGGAGGTACACACGATGCTGCCACCGCCCTCCTGCTCCTTCATATAGCGAGCTGCCACGCGGGAGCACAGATAATATGCCCGGAGATTCAGATTCATCAGGAAATCCAGCTTCTCGATCGGGAAATCTGTCGCCCATTCGCGAATCTGTATGCCCGCGTTGTTGACGAGAATATCGATCCGGCCATATTTCTGCGCCACGTAAGCCATCATCGCCTCAATCTCATCGTTCTCGCAGAGGTTGATTTTATAAGCTTCCGCCTTGCATCCAAATCCTTCCAGCTCTTTCGCTGTCGCCTTCGCTGCCTCCTCGTTAATGTCCGCGACGATCAGCACTGCGCCTTCCTTCGCGAAGCAGGTTGCGATCCCCTTACCGATCCCCTGTGCCGATCCGGTAATAATAGTCACCTTATCTTTGATACCACGCATGCCTTTATCATTCTCCTTCCGGTTCGATTACAGCGCAGCAAGCGGGCTCCAGCCGCACTCTACGAACTGTGTCAGCGTGCGGTTCGTCGCGCCGTAGCCGATGAACTCGTCAACAGACATGCCGTTCGGCTCGTAGGCCTTCACAAACTCCGGCATGGACTGCAGTCTGCGGATCTTCGCCGGATCTACCGGATTCTGGATCTTCTCCTCAAACTCATCCTCTTTCACGTCAAGCAGCATCTTCGAGATCTTCGGTGCGATCGACATGATCATCTTCGCGCCGGCGAGCTCGGTGATGTGGTGTCCGCCGCGGCAACCCGCCGGCATCAGCACACACTCATAACCTCTCTCCTGGAAAATCTCATAGGCACGCTTGATGCACGCAAGACCTGCCCAGACAACATCCTCCTCGCCGCAATCCGCGTCCGTATCCTGCATGACGTCTCTGAGATAGTCATCGGTACGGCCTACCATCAGCACCGCGATGCCAAGGCCCGGTTTGATGCCGTTCGCCTTCGCCCTCTCAGCGCCCTTCTGGAACGCCTCACCAAAAGCCAGAACCTGCGGTACCGTAAAGCTGACCGTCGCCGCCACATTCATGCCGAGCGCCGCGCACTCCTCGTACGCCTTCAGGCCGGCCTTCGTCGCTGGCATCTTGATCACAATATTCGGAGCCCAGGACGCATACTTCTTCGCCTGCTCGATCATGTAATCCGCCATACCGGGATGCGCCGGGCTTGTCTGTGCACAGCAGTAGCCCTTTCCATAGCCCTCTGCCTGGAACGGAGCAAGCTTATTTGCGATATAGCCGGTCACGCCATGGATCAGCGCCTCTACCTTCGCGTCGCCGGTCAGGGACTTGTCAACCGCCGCGACCGTGTCAGCCCAGAACTCCGGTGTGCTTCTCAGCGTGGAATTCACAAGGAATGGGTTCGTCGTCACGCCGCGCGCACCGTTCGAAATCGCCTCGTCCAGCTCGGAGATCACCGCGCTGTCATGCCAATATACCGACTGCGTGTTCTGTGTCATCCACCTTAAAAATTTGTTCTCTGCCATCATGAGCCTCCTTATAAATTATTTAGTTTTATTTTTTGACGTCATACGTATGACGTCTTACAACTTAAGCATAATATAGAATTTTTAGTCCGTCAATCCTTTTTTGTTTTTTCGTGAATTTTGACAGTTTTTTGCGTCCTAATTTGTGCAAAATTGCAAAGTCAGAGTCACGGATCCGCAACGGTATCCTGATTAATCATCAAATGCTGCACCATCGCCAGACGAGCCGCCTCCGGATCATGATCGCGAAGCGCACGTACAATCTGTCGATGCGTCTCCGCCGTCTCCCGCAGCAGGCGCACCTCATTCATGAGGCCAAACAGATGGACGCTGTACGTGATGATCGGCATAAGCATGGTCAGAACCTGATTATCCGTACAGGCGGCAATGCTGGTATGAAACTTCTGATCCGCCGGAATATAATTCTGATCCTTCTCAATCAGTTTTTCCGTCTCAAGCTGCCATCTCTCTACTTCCTGAAGCTGCTCTTCCGTGGCCTGTATGGCCGCTTTCTCCGCAATCCACGGCTCCATCTGCATGCGAATCTCAAACAGTTCCTGAACAAGCCTCTTCTGATCCTCCATATACGCGAAACCCAGCGGATCGTCAACCACCCCGGTATTGTTAGCCACATAAGTCCCCCGTCCGCGCTGGATCTCCAGAACATTGCGGGAAACCAGCAGCTTGACCGCCTCGCGGATTGTTCCCCGCCCGACGTTCAGCTGCTCTCCGAGTTCAAACTCATTCGGCAACTTCGCTCCGATTGAGAGCTTCTGTTCGATAATGTATTTCTGAATCTGATCCGCAGCCCGCTCGGAGAGCGGTTTTTCATTTTTTGTAAGGTTTTGTATCTCGTTCACAGCGTCTCTCCGAATCGTGCTCCTGTTTGCGGCTGACATCAAAATCTTTTCGAAGCCAGCTCAATCCTCGCGGCCGTCTCCATCGCCATCATGTATTCATAACCGTTCTTCGCACAGTCATAGGGCGTCGGGAGCGGTACGCACTCGGTAACAATCCAGCCATGGTAGTCTGCCTGCATCAGTGCCTTCATAAAGGTCTTGAAATCTACATTTCCACCCCCCGGATAGAGGCGGGCTGTGTCGGAAAAATGTACATAGTCCAATTCCTTTGTGCAGTAAGCCACCGAGCCGGAAATATCATTATCTTCCATCATCATGCTGTAGGTGTCCAGATGCACCTTCACATTGTCTTTTCCAAGTCCCGTCACAAAATCCGTCACCTGCGCCATCGTGTTAAGATAGTCGCTGATATAGCTCAGGATATTCTCGATGAGGATCTCCGTATTCTTCGTTTTAGCATAGTCCGCCAGCTCCAGAACCGCATCCTGATGATACTTCTCATACTTCTCGGCATCCGGTCTCCCCAGCAGCTTCGCGCGGAGAGATCCGACGATCACCTTCGCTCCCACAACGGCGGCGCAATCGATATGCTCCTTAAGCCGGTCAATCGTCGCACGCCGTACGGCCGCGTCATCACTGATGAGACAAAGCCCGTTCTCCCCCAGCTCACGCCCGGTGGCAAATGCTGTGATTGCAAGGCCGTAATCCTCCGTCACCTTTTTGACGTGTTCCCAGTCAAACTGAAGCGGCGTCGCCAGCTGAATCTCCAGCCCTTCATAACCGATCTTCTTTGCATCTTCACATATCTGCTCGATCGAGCCCCGCAGCGTAATCGGTGCTGTCACGGACACTTCATTGAGAGAGCATGCCACACCATATCGAAAAAATCCCATTCCCTGTCCTCCTTTTTGTATACTCCGGAATTGACTGTCTCCCGGCGTTCTGAAATCTCTGTCTATTTCAGATTGATTCTATCATATAATGTTTTCTTCCACAATACGAACTTATTTCACCAGATATCCTCCGTCCACCGGAATGATCGCTCCTCCGAGATAGTCGCTCGCGTGGGATGCCAGGAACACGCACGTTCCCTTCATGTCCTCGCCGGTGCCCCAGCGATGCGCCGGAATGCGGTCAGTGATCTGCTGATAGCGCGGATTCTCCGGATCGAGCAGTGCCGTGTTCATATCGGTTGCCATGTAGCCGGGAGCGATCGCATTCACATTCACGCCGCGTCCCATCCAGTCGTTGCAGAGTTCTTTCGTGAGCTGTGCCACGCCGCCCTTCGCCGCGGAGTAGGCCGGAACGGTCTGCCCACCAAACCACGAGGACATGGACGCAATCGTGATGATCTTTCCATAGCCCTTCTCAAGCATGATCTTCCCAGCCTCCTGGCAGAGAATAAAGACGGAGTTCAGATTCACATTTATCACCTCGTCCCACTCTTCAATCGGGAAGACCTCCGCGCTGTGGCGCCTCTGAATACCATGCGCAGTGACGAGGATGTCCAGATCACCGCCAAGCTTCTCCACGCTCTCGCGGAAGCAGCGATAAACCTCCTCACGGACGCCCAGATTTGCTTTCACGCCCTTGCAGTTCAATCCCCTGCCGCAAAACTCCTCCGCCACACCGTACACCTTGTCAGACGTGCCGACGATCACAACCTCACAGCCCGCCTCAAGAAGCCCCTCCGCCATGCCGTAGCCCAGACCTCTGGTACCGCCTGTAACGATCGCCTTCTTTCCTTCAATATTAAACATTTCTTTTACATTCATATCCTATCTGTCCTTTCCAGACTTTCGCAGTAAACTGCTGCGCTGCCCGCAGTCTCTTCTGCATGCCGGCGCAGGCGAAAATACGCGGGCGAGGATGCTCCCCCGCCCGCGCATGTCTCTCTTCACATCAGGGGACTTCTTCAGCCCTTCAATGCTTCAATATACTCTCTGGCCACGGCCGTGATCTCGTCGAAACGGCCCTCCTCCACCAGCTTCGCGCTGACAAGGTTGCCTCCAACGCCGACACCCGCCGCGCCCGCATCGATGTACGAGCGGCAGTTCTGCGGACTCACGCCACCCACTGCAGTCAGCGGGATGTGCTTCAGCGGAGCCTTGAGAGCCTTGATATAACCCGGCCCGATAACGCCGGCCGGGAACACCTTGACGATGTCCGCGCCCCAGGCGTAGGCCTGCGCAACCTCCGTCGCTGTAAAAGCGCCCGGCAGTGAGATCTTTCCCAGACGCTTGGTCTCCTTGATGACCGCCTCATTCGTGTCAGGAGAGATCATGTACTCCGCTCCGGCTTCCACCGCCTGACGAACCTGCTCCGCCGACATGACGGTGCCCGCTCCCACACAGATGCGGTCTCCGAAGACTTCCTTGATCCTGCGGATCGAATCGAGCGTATTCTGCTTGCCCTCTTCGCTCGACTGGTCGAAGGTCACCTCCACACAGGTGACGCCACCCTTTTCCATCGCCGCCACCAGATCCGTGATCTTCTCACTGGAAATGCCGCGCACGATGGCAATGATTTTACCCTCTAAAATTCTGTCCAATACCGCCTGTGACATCTGTCAATCTCCTTCCTGTGATCAGTCAAACGTCACGACGACCTTCAGATAACTGTTCGGGTCCGCGATGATCGCGTCGAACATCTCCGGTGCTTTCTCGATCGGCACCTGTGCCGAGACGATCGTGTCGACGTCCAGTCCGTGCTCCGCGAGGAACTCCATCGCCTCGCCAAACTCCTTGTGCGTATAGATGTAAGTGCCGCGCACGGTCAGCTCCTGGGTCACGATCTCCTGCATGTTGATCTCGATCATCTTCCAGTTGTTTCCGACCCAGACGCAGGTACCGCGGTTCTTCAGCGCCGCCATCGCCTGCTGCACGGTCGGCGTGATACCGACTGCCTCGAGCGCCACGTCGCAGAGCTTTCCGCCGAGAACCTTCTTCACTTCCTCTTTCATGTCCTTGCCGCCCGGATTGATCGTATGGGTCGCGCCGAGCTTCATCGCAGTCTCCAGGCGCGCATCGCTCAGGTCGGACACGATGATCGTCCTCGGACCCATCGTCTTCACGATACTAAGGATCATCGCTCCGATCGTGCCGGCTCCAACGATAAGGACATCCTTGTCCTTCAGGTCTCCCGCCTTGCAGACACCGCCGTAAGCCACGGCCAGCGGCTCAATGAGGGCACCCTCCACAAAACTCATCTTGTCGGGCATCTTGTACACGAGCTTCTCATTGACGTTCAGATACTCCTCGAACGCGCCGTCCACGTCGATGCAGCCCATCAGCGGCTTTCCGACGCCGCATACATTCGTGTAGCCGAGCTCACAGTCCGGGCAGCTGCCACAGAATTCCTTCGGCTGTACGGTCACGCGATCGCCGACCTTGTAGCCGAGCTTGCAGCCCTCGCCGACCTCGACGACCTCGCCTGAGAACTCATGTCCCATAACGAGTCCGGGATTTCTTCTGCCGGTCTTTCCGAGATAGCCGGCCGTGTCGCTGCCGCAGATACCGCAGGCGCGGATCTTCAGCTTGAGCTGGCCCTCTCCCGGCGTCGGCTCCGGGCGCTCCTGCACGGAGAGCACCTTCGGTCCTTCATAAATCAATGCCTTCATTTTCTTCTTCTCCTTTCATAAGACGCCGCCCGCACACAGCGGGCAGCGTCGGATTCAACAATGAAATCCTGTTATGTACAGGCAACGACTCTCATCAGAGCACCGCGTTCGGGATCGCGAGGATCAGGTTCGGCATGTAGGTGATCGCGAAGAGCACCGCGAACATGATCACGATATTCGGCCAGATCGCCTTGATCAGGTCGACCAGCTTCACACGCCCAAGGCTGACGCCCACATAGAGCACGTTTCCAACAGGCGGCGTGATCAGGCCGATGCAGAGGTTCGTGACCATGACGACGCCGAAGTATACCTTGTCGATGCCGAAGACTTCCGCGATCGGAAGCAGGATCGGCACGAGGATCATGATAGCCGGGCCGGAGTCCATGACGCAGCCGACCAGCACGAGCATGATGTTCACAAGAATCATGAAGACATACGCGTTGTTCGTCAGAGAGAGGATCGCCTTCGCGAGCAGCTGCGGGATCTGCGCGATCGTGATCATGTATGCCGCCACGTTCGCCGCACCGACAACCATCATCATGACGGCGGTGCTCTTCATCGCGTTGAACACCATCTCAGGCAGCTTGCGGATGTCCATCTCACGGTAGATGACAAGGGAGACGAGCAGCGCGTAGAACACGGCGATAGCAGCCGTCTCGGTCGCCGTCGCGACACCGAAGATGATACAGCCAATGATGATGAACGGCAGCAGGATCGCGAAGATCGCTTCCTTCGTCGTCTGAAGCCTCTCTTTTGCAGTCTTCTTCGGCTCCGGGACATAATGCGCTTTTCTGGTATGGAAGAACCACACCAGCATCAGTGCAAGGCCAATGCAGATGCCGGGTACAATGCCGCCGAGGAACAGCGAGGAGACGGACACCTCCGCCATAACGCCGTAGATGATCATCTGCGTCGAGGGCGGAATGATCGGTCCGATACAACCGGCCGAGGCGACGATCGTCGTACTCTTTTCTTTATCATAGCCGCTCTCCTGCATCATCGGCAGCAGGATACTGCCGACCGCCGAAGTATCGGCCACAGCACTTCCGGACACGCCCGCGAAGATCATGGACGCGAGCACGCTCACGTATCCAAGTCCGCCCGGCAGATGGCCGAGCATGGCGTTTGCCCAGTTCACGATACGCTTCGAGATTCCGCCCGCATTCATGATCTCACCGGCGAGCATGAAGAAGGGGATCGCCATCAGCGTCACGCTGTCACAGCCGATGACAAAGCTCTGAGCGAGCTTCATCATATTCAGTCCGCCGCCCTGTGCAAGGTTCATGAAGATGCCGGTTCCAATCAGCGCGAACGCGATGGGGCAGCCGACGATGACAAGTCCAAATAATCCTACAAGAAATATCGCTAACATACTCTACGCCTCCTTTACTGCGGCATCTTCCGGATGGCCGATTTCCATAAACTGACGGATAGCGCGGCAGAAAAACTGTACGGCCAGAACCGTAAACGATACCAGAGAGATCGAGTAGACAGCTCCGTATGGAACGTGCAGCGCCGAGGATGTCCAGTCGAGCTGGATTATTGTGTAGCGGAGTGCTCCCCTCGCCAGGATCGCCAGGAACACGACGACCGCGAGATAGACAACCCCCAGAATCACCTTGCGAACCTTATACGGGAACAAGTTCACGATAAAGTCCAGATGCATGTGCTCCTCCTTGTCGTTCGCCACAACCACGCCGAGGAATGTCGTCCAGATAAAGAGGAAACGGCAAAGTTCCTCCGACCAGGCGATGGTGGTACCCACCACATACCTCAGCACGACGTTGAAGAACGTCATACATGTCATGACGATCGCAAATACGATCACGACCCATTTGAAGATCGCCATCACGACATCATTGATTTTCTTTAGCCAGGTAAAATTCATAGCTAAGCTTCTCCTTCCTTTTTTAGTTTATTTTGTTCTGTCCTACAGTTTCTCCGCGGCCTCCGCGATCGAATCCGCCGCCGTCCGGTAACACCAGAAGAGAACGGTTCCGTTCACGGCTACCGCACACTTGCGATCCTCCAGCTCATAGAACTCATAGACCTGCGGATCCTCATCGGTCAGCTCGATCTCGACGCTCAGCACCAGATCGCCCGCCTCGGAATCACACGCACCGCCTATGAGCAGATCGTTCAGCTCCGTGATGAGGGTAAGGAAATCTGAACTTTCGATCGCTTCTCCCTCACGCGTCACACTGATCTCACTGCCGGACGAATCCACGCTCCAGACCCTCGTCTCGCCGCCGGACGTGACCCGCAGTTCCGACACATCATTGATATTGTAGTCGAAGATGTTGTCGCCGATCACATCCAGATACGTGTCGTCCAGAAACTCCGCCGCGGTATCGCTCACCAACACCACGATCGAACTGCCCTCCGTCATCGCGTACAGGCTGCCGTCCGTTTCGCTTTCCGCAAACAGGACGCGGTACTCCTCGCCCTCCACGGTCAGCTCCAGCGTCCACGCCGGATCATCCAGGCTGTACACAGACAGATCCTCCGGTCCTGCTTCCACCAGCGCCTCGCCCGTAAGACTCGCGAGCGGCGTCAGAAGTTCATCCTCCGCCTGCTCCCTTCCGAGCCGCAGCGCCACGGGAGACGTCATGTCGTAGTACACCAGATTCGTCGTCTCCGATGCCTTTCTCTGCGTCAGCCGCCAGACCTCCTCCCCCTGCGCGTAGAGCGCAATCTCCGTCAGCCCCTTCAGATCCTCACCCTCGAGCGAGGGAAGAATGCTGAGGTCGTAGAAGCGGTCAAACGACTCCAGAAACAGATCCGCCGTACCCGTGTCCATAAGGTACACGTCCGAAGAACCTGAGACAGAACAATAATAATACCCCTGATCGGGCGTCTGGTCGCCCAGATAGAAGATCACGCCGCTGCTGTTGACATCGGCGATCGTCACGGTCATAGACGGATCGTCCAGCCCATACTCTGAGAGTCCGTCCTCTGAGACATTTTCGATCTTTCCGTAAAGCGGCATCAGGTATACCTGCTCGAACAGATCCAGTATGGCGTCATTATCCGCCGTGATCTCTTCCTCCTGGTACATAATCAGGGTCTCCCCGCTCACATTTCCGAGCGTAATCTCCTGCTCCTCCTGCACGATCTTCACGACCAGCACTTCACTTGATTCCGAATAACTGGTCAGATAATAAACATCCTGCGCCACTTTTTCCTGCCCCGGATACCAGAAATGCAGCAGGCCCGACGCCACAAAACACACAATGCAGACAAGGCCGAGACCGATCATCCTCTTCTTCAGGCGCTTCATCTACAGATGCCTCCTTCTGAAAAAGATTACCAGGCCTCCCAGCAGCAGAACCCCCGGGATCACACCCAGAAAAATCACTGCCAGCGTCATCACGGAGGAGTAGGTGATACTGATCTGCTCCGTCGTCAGGCTCTTTGTCGGCACGTTGACCACGGCGCTGTCGTCATTGCACCATGACAGTACTTCCAGTATGAAATTTGAATTGCCCACGCTCGTCGTCGACAGAAGCTCGTCCGTGTAGAAGGAACTGCTCCCGCAGACAAAGAGATGCGCGGTCTTCTCCTCGTCGTCCACCGTCACCGTGTTTTCACTCGTCACAGCCAGTACAAAAGGCCCTGCGGTGTCGGTATCGAGTTGCGTCGTATCGTCGATACCGTCCTCGATCGCCCTCTCATAGGAAGTGGTAGATGAATTGAGTACCGCGATCGTCGATTTTCCCGCACTGCTGTTGATCGTAATACTGCGGCACGAGGGCATCGATAAATATGTCTGGTTCTCCGAGAAGAACACATTGATCAGATGGGAGGCAAAGCTCGGTACCAGATTCAGCGGGCTGTCGATCTGCTGGCTGGAATCCATCACCGCAGTCGAGTTCAGCGTGACTCCCCACTCCTCCAGAAATGCATCCAGAATGGGCAGGTCGCCGTCCCCCGCTCCGCGGAATACCAGAAGAGTACCGCCGCGCCCCATAAACGCATCCAGCTTGTCGATCTCAGCCTCCGAATAATCCTTCGTCGGACCCGCGATGATTACCGTGCCCACGCTGTCCGGGATATCCTCCATGCCGAGCACAAGCTCACTCACCGTATACCCGTCTGTCTCGATGAGGGACTTCAGCGTGCTCGAATAATTCTCTGAGTGCCCCTGAATCAGCACTGCCTCTTTCTCCTCATCACTCGTCACCTGCACAATTGCGGACGTGATTTGCTTCTCCGCCTGAAAGCCGGTAACCGTATAGCCCGTGGAACTGCTCCCCGTATATTCATAGAGATCGCTCCACTCCAGAACCACATCCGAGTCGGCGGTCCTCACAACAATGCCGTCCTCCGACAGCGTAATCCCCTGCGCCGTATATTCCGCGACAAAGGAAGGATTTTCCGTGATGTTTACATACTCCACCGTGATCAGGCGCGACAGCACCTGATACCGGTCCAGCACCTGCACGACATAGTCATCCGCGCTCGTCTCGGAATTAAGATAGATGATCTCCACCTCTTCATCCAGATCCGCCACGATCTCCCGCGTCGTGTCCGTGATCTCGAACAGCCCCGCGGTCGTCATGTCCGCCTTCCAGCCGAAGCGATTCACCGCCTCCGTCACCATCGTACTCACGGAAAATGCCGCCAGCACGACAAGCAGGCAGTAGCCCCAAAGTTCTTTCAGCCTACTATCCAGAACCATGACCGCGAAAAACAAAAACAGTCCGGTCAGAATGATGTAGAGCAAGATTGACGCCGGGTTGAACACGCCAAGGGACATCTCATAGAACTTTTCCATCAGTGAAATCCGGCTCAGCACACTCAGAAGCTGCTGATTCTGGATCGAGGAAGAAAATCCGGATGAAAACCAGAGCGCGAACAGGATCACATAGGTGCCCACAGCCGCCACAATCTGATTCTCCGTCAGCGCCGACACCAGAAGCCCGATCGACAGGAAGCATCCCAGCAGAAGCATCATCGCCAGATAATTTCCAAGAGTCACCCAGATCTCCAGCGAACCGTAAATCGCCAGAATCACCGGAAACGCGACCGTCACCGCCATACCAATGGCGAGCACGGTAAAGCCGGCAAAAAATTTACCGAGTACCACTTTGGCCGGGCGAAGCGGCATCGTGAGCAGCAGCTGGTCGGTCCTCTGCTTCTTCTCCTCCGCGAAGCTGCGCATCGTGAGAAGCGGCATCAGAAACATCATATAGGAAATGACATTCTGAAAATAGGTCGAAATATCGCCGCTGCGGTTCATCAAATTCTGCAGCACAAAAAAGTAGCCGCTGATGAACAGAAAAATAGCCAGAAACAAATACCCGATGACAGAATGAAAATACTGTCTCAGTTCCTTTCGATATACCGCTCTCATGATGTCGCCTCCTCTTCCCGGTCCGAAGTCCCCTCCGCGGCAGTCAGCTGCAGATACAGGCTCTCCAATGAATATTCGACCGGCTTCATCAGAAGCAGCGGCATCTGGTTACGGCTGAGCACAAGAAACAGATCCCTGCGCACATCGCTGTTTACATCGGTGTCCAGACGATACGAGACGCATCCCGCCTCATCGTCCGGCTGTCTCTCAAAGGATCGGATCGCCGGGATGCTGTGCAGCAAAAGCTCGACCTTCTGCGGCTCTCCCGCAACCGTGATCTCCATACTCTTCTTCCCGGTGAGCTGTTCCCCGAGTCTTGCCGGCTCGCCGTCCGCGATCAGCTTTCCCTCATCAAACACCAGCACCCGCTTACAGACGGATGAAATCTCCGGCAGAATGTGAGAAGAAATCACGATCGTGTGTTCCCGGTTCAGGTCGACAAGCAGATCCCGGAACTCATGAATCTGGCGGGGATCCAGCCCCACCGTCGGCTCGTCCAGAATCAGGATCTCCGGCTCTCCCACAAGCATCTGCGTCACCGCGACGCGCTGGCGATAGCCCTTGGAAAGATTGCGGATCAGGCGTGACTTGACATCCAGCACGCTGGTGCGCGCGCACAGCCCTTCCACATAGTCAGATAATGTTTTCCCTTTCAGGGGGAGTTTACGGAGTTCGCAGGCAAATGCCAGCTGCTCCTCGACCGTCATGTCCAGATAGAGTGGCGGCAGCTCCGGCAGGTAGCTGATATACTTTTTTGCTTCCAGCGGATTTTCACAGACATCCGCGCCGTTGATGCTCACGGATCCCTCCGTGGGACGCCGATATCCCGCCATCAGATTCATCGTCGTGGACTTCCCGGCGCCGTTCGGTCCCAGAAATCCCACGATCTCACCAGTCTCTATCCGAAAGGAAACGTCGTCGAGAGCCGTCTTTTCTCCGTATTTTTTTACAAGATGACTCGCTTCAATCAATGTCCCGTTCCTCCAGATTCACAACTCCCCCAAAAAAGTCAGGCTCCTACCACTCGGCAACGGAACCGTCTTTGTGACGCCATACCGGATTCTTCCAGTTGTGCGGCGTCTTATTTTCCTCAAGCACAAGCTCTTTGTTCACATCCACGCCGAGCCCCGGCAATACCGGAAGCTGCACATAGCCGCCCACAAAGTCAAAGTCGGACTTGTTCTTCACATAGTCGAGCACAGACTTGCCGACATTGTAGTGGATGCCGATGCTCTGCTCCTGGATCACGGCGTTGTAGCACGTCGCGTCCACCTGCAGGCACGCCGACAGAGCGATCGGGCCCAGCGGGCAGTGCGGCGCCAGCGCCACATCATAGGCCTCCGCCATGGAGCCGATCTTCTTCACCTCAGTGAGACCGCCCGCATGGGACAGATCCGGCTGGATGATATCTACACCGCCCGCCTGAAGCAGGCGTTTGAAATCGTATCTCGTATAGAGGCGCTCGCCCGTCGCAATCGGGATGTTGCACGCCGCCGCAATCTCCGCGAAGCACTCCATGTTTTCACACAAGACCGGCTCCTCAAGGAACATTGGGTCAAACTGCTCGAGCTTCTTCGCCAGCACCTTCGCCATCGGCTTATGTACACGGCCGTGGAAATCAATCGCGATGCCGAAATACTTTCCGCACGCATCGCGGATCGCGCCCACGCGGTCGAGCACCGCATCGACCTTGTCATAAGTGTCAATCATCTGCAGCTCTTCCGTCGCGTTCATCTTCACCGCCGAAAATCCGGCGTCCTGACGCTCCTTCGCGGCCGCTCCCACATCCGACGGACGGTCTCCGCCGATCCAGGAATAGACCTTCATGCTGTTGCGGCACGCGCCGCCCATCAGCTGGTAGACCGGAACCCCGAATACCTTTCCCTTGATATCCCACAGCGCCTGGTCGATACCGGAAAGCGCACTCATCAGCACGCCGCCGCCGCGATAGAATCCTGCGCGGAAAATCGTACTCCAGATATCCTCGATCCTCGCCGGATCGTGTCCGATCAAATAGTCCCGGTATTCCTCCACACAGGCCAGCACCGCCTTCGCATGGCCCTCCAGAACCGCCTCGCCCCAGCCTGTATAGCCTTCGTCCGTGACGATCTCTACAAATCCCCACCGCGGGCGCACAAAGTATGTATTCACTTCTGTAATTTTCATCCCACTCTTCTCCTTTCTTCTCCCTTATACTGACTGTAAGAGAGCGGGGTACCGGTGAAACGGTACCCCTTTCTTCCCTTTTCAGCTGCCTGTCTTACCTCTTCGGTTTACAGATCAGAGGACTCCTCAAGAAGCTGGTCGAGCAGCTCAACGACCTCGCTGTCAAGGCTGTCCTTGATCTCCTGCTGCAGATCCACCGTCAGATCGATGAATGCCTGCTTCTCATCAGAAGTCAGCTCGATCACGTTGTAGTCCTCGTCAGCCTCGAGCTCCGCAAGGATCTCCTCGGACTGCGTACGGTTCTCTTCTCTCTCAGCAACGCTGTACTCTGCTCCGGCCTCCATGATGATCGCCTGCTGATCTTCGGTCAGCTGGTCGAACAGGTCAGAGGAGTAGAGGAGCAGCATCGGGGAGTAGATATGCTCGGTGATCGTGATGTTCGGGGACACCTCGTGAATCTGCTGCGCATAGAAGTTCGGGATCGGGTTCTCCTGGCCGTCCACAACGCCGGACTGCAGGGAGGTGTAGATCTGCGAACCGTCGATCGGGGTCGCGCTCGCGCCCAGAGCGTTCCACAGAGCGATATGGTTGTCATTCTCCATGGTACGAATCTTCAGGCCGCTGAGGTCGTCCGGAGTGGTAACCGGATGATCTTCCACGGTCGTCAGGTTACGGAAGCCGTTCTCACACCACGCGATGACATACACGCCCTTGGTGTTGATCTTCTCGGTCAGGTAATCGCCCAGGCCGCCGTCGATCACATAATCCGCCTGCTCATAGCTCGAGAACAGGAACGGGATATCGAATACGCCGAGCTCCGGCACAAGACCTACCAGCGGAGCGGTGGAGGTGCAGTTCATCTCAAGGTCGCCCGCACGCAGGGACTCGGTCGAAGCGGTATCGCTTCCCAGCTGATTGCTGTAGTACACCTCGACAGCCATCGTTCCATCCAACGCTTCCTCAACGTACGGCTTGAACACTTCGTCCTGCGCCACGCAGAACGGCGCGCTCGCCGAGCTTCCGTTGGAGATACGGATGATGACTTCCGCGTCAGAAGATGTCGTCTCAACATCGACCTCCGCCAGATCTTCCTCGGATACTTCGGTGCTTCCTACGGAACCGCATCCAGTCGCCGCAACCGTGATCGCGGCAAGTACAAGTACTAACAACTTCTTCTTCATAGTTTCCTCCTAAAAAATTTTTTTGGTCGATTGTAAAATGAAGTTGAACACCTAAAAAATCCATAGCGATT
>JAJQBC010000154.1 GCA_021203465.1 Lachnospiraceae bacterium
ACGAGTACGTGAATATTAACGCTGATTATCGCAGCTAGAATAAAAGCAAAATATTCTCCAGATATTTTATTTGTAACTTATCTGGAGATATCGTATCTGACATCTACCAATATAGCAGCTCCATCAGGTGGCTGTATCAGACACTTGCCAGTGAACCAGCTCCGCCGTCGGATATATCTGAAAGCGGACCATTGTGCAGCGTCGGCACTTAGCGAAGTCGAGCCGTCAGGCGAAGACTGAGCTTAGTACCGCTACGCCGTACACTGAGCGAGAGCGAGTCCGCGTCAGATATATCCGGCGGCGGAGCGTCCCCTTAGCCAAAGAGCGTCCCCTTAGCCAGAAAAGTAACAGGAGGAACCCATGAGAGAAGACTACGAAAAATATATGGAGAAGGCAGCCGTCCTGATCGAGGCGCTGCCCTACATCCAGAAGTTCAACCGGAAAATCATCGTCGTCAAGTACGGCGGCAGCGCCATGGTCGACGAAAACCTGAAAAAGAGCGTGATCAGCGATGTAACGCTCTTAAAGCTCGTCGGTTTTAAACCGATCATCGTCCACGGCGGCGGCAAAGAGATCAGCAAGTGGGTCGGCAAAGTCGGCATGGAACCGCGATTCGTAAATGGCCTGCGTGTGACCGACGAGGCCACGATGGAGATTGCCGAGATGGTTCTGGGACGTGTGAACAAGAGCCTCGTGACGATGGTGCAGGAGCTTGGCGTCAAAGCGGTCGGTATCAGCGGTAAGGACGGCGGCCTCCTGAAAGTACATAAAAAATATTCCGACGGGCAGGACATCGGCTATGTCGGGGAGATCGAGGAGGTCAATCCGAAGATCCTTTACGACCTGCTGGAAAAGGACTTTCTCCCCATCGTGTGCCCGATCGGCCTTGACGAGCATTTCGAGACCTACAATATCAACGCTGACGATGCGGCCTGTGCGATCGCACGTTCCGTGAAGGCGAATAAGCTCGCGTTCCTGACAGATATCGAGGGCGTGTATCGGGATTTTGGTGACAAGGATTCCCTGATTTCCGAGATCTCCGCCAGCGAGGCGAGAGAGCTGATCAGCGGCGGGACGATCGGCGGCGGTATGCTTCCGAAGCTCGCGAACTGTATCGACGCGATCGAGGCGGGTGTATCCCGCGTCCATATCATAGACGGGCGTATCCCGCACAGCGTACTGATGGAAGTATTTTCAAACCGGGGCGTCGGCACGGCGATCCTGGGGGATGGAGAGGAGAGATTTTATCATGAGTAATCCCTATATCGAGCAGGCGGAGGAAGCCATCCTTCACACTTACAACCGTTATCAGATTGTGCTGGATCACGGTGAGGGCGTACATCTTTACGATGTAAACGGCAAGGAATATCTGGATTTTGCGGCAGGCATTGCGGTGCAGTCGCTCGGCTACAATAATAAGAAATACACGCAGGCCCTGAAGGATCAGATCGACAAGCTGACGCACATTTCCAACCTGTACTATTCGGTTCCGATGATGGAGGCCGCGCAGAAGGTAAAGAAGGCCAGCGGTATGGAGAAAGTATTCTTCACGAACAGCGGCACCGAGGCGATTGAGGGTGCGCTGAAGGTCGCGCGGAAATATTCTTATGGAAAATACGGGAAGGATCGCTACGAGATCATCGCGATGAACCATTCCTTCCATGGCAGGAGTATGGGTGCGCTCTCCGTGACCGGCAACGCGCATTACCGCGAGCCCTTTGAACCGCTGATCGGCGGCGTGCGCTTTGCGGATTACAACGATCTTGAGAGCGTGAAGGCGCAGGTGACGGATAAGACCTGCGGGATTATTCTCGAGACGCTACAGGGCGAGGGCGGCATCTATCCGGCCACGGAGGAGTTCCTGAAGGGGCTGCGCGTGCTCTGCGATGAGAAGGACCTGATTCTGATCCTTGATGAGATTCAGTGCGGCATGGGTCGGACCGGTTACCAGTTTGCCTGGCAGGAGTACGGTGTGGAGCCAGATGTGATGACCTGCGCAAAGGCGCTCGGTTGCGGCGTGCCGGTGGGAGCTTTCGTCGTCGGGAAAAAGGCGGCGGAGAGTTCGCTTGCGCCGGGGGATCATGGCACGACCTACGGCGGCAATCCCTTTGTCTGCGCGGCGGTGAGCGTCGTGTTTGATCTCTATGAGGAGGAACGCATTCTGGAAAATGTCCGTGAGGTCGGCGCATATCTCACCGAAAAGCTGGACGCGCTTGTGCAGAAATATGAGTTCTTCGCAGAGCGCCGTGGCAAGGGGCTGATTCAGGGCATCGAGGTGACAGGTCGCCCGATCGGCGAAATTGTGACTCGTGCGCAGGAGGAAGGACTGCTGATTATCACGGCGGGAAGCAATGTGCTGCGCTTCGTGCCGCCGCTCGTGATCACGGAGGCGGACGTGGACGAGATGGTCCGGAAGCTGGAGAAGGCTTTGTAAAGATTCTCTGGAGCGTCGTATGCCATCCTGTGTTATGATGGCAATAGATTTATAGAAAGGATACTGCATGAAAATACCGTGGAAAAAGCCGCTCATTGCACTGCTCGCGCTGATGTTTCTGGCGCAGTGCATCCACTCCGCCCTGAAAAACAGGCCGGTGGAGCCCGAGCTTGTGGAAGAGCAGCCGATTCTGGTCTGGTATACCGACCCGGAGCTGCAGGAATACATGGAGACGGCGGCAGCTGAGGCCGCTGCGTCCTACGGTATTGAGGTGACCACGGAGCTTGTCTCGGAGGTGGACTACATCGAGACGATCGGTGAACGGTCGATGGCGGAGGAGATGACCGGACCGGATCTTTATATAGCATCGAGTGCGCAGCTTGAGAAGGCATATCTGGCTGGACTTGCGTCCCGGCTGGGTGATGATGGTATAGTGGAGGATTATTCGGAAAAGGCGGCTCATGCGGTGACCTACGACGGGGAGTGCATTGCAATACCATTCTACATAGAGACTTGCTTTCTTCTCTATAATCAGTATTATACAGAAGAAGCCCCGGCTACGATCGACGACATTCTGACTTACGCGGAGGCTTTTGAATCGGATGATGTAACCTCTCTGGTGGAAAGCATTTTTGCGTGGAATGTGGCTGATGTAATCGACAATTATATGTTCCTCGGTGCGTATACCCAGCTGGGAGGCGAGGACGGCGACGATAAGGAACAGGTATCGATGGATCTCCAGAAGATTGAGGAGTGCCTGAGCTATTACCAGAGCCTGAACGAATACTTTGCAATCGATGCGGATACGATCACTTCCGATGATGTGATTCAGGATTTCATAGATGGTAAGACCGTGTTTGTGATCGCCAATGTCACCATGCTTGCGCAGCTCGATCAGGCGGTGGAGGATGGAGAATTGCCGGAGTATCCGACAGAGCGTACGGTGACGGATGAGGACGGCGAGGAGACGACGGAGGAGCTCTCTTATGAACCGTTCTACGCGGCGGCTGTCCTTCCGAATCTGACTTCGGAGCTCGCATCACAGGGGCTTTCCGTGACGAACTCGATTGTGGTAAACCCGTACTCAGCGAATACGGAGATGGCGGAGGCTGTCGCCCACTATTTCACGGAGACCAGGGCAGACGAGCTGTACAGTACGGTCGGGAAACTCCCGGCTTATCGAAAGCTTGCGGAAGATCCGACGCCGGTCTGGGAGGCTGTCTGTGCGGCCTATGACACGTCGGCGGAAACGCCGAAGATCATCGAACTCTCCGACATGTGGCTGAATCTGGAGGCCACGCTGGCCGATATCTGGCGCGGTGAGGACGCGGGGGAAGAGATCGCGGAATTTGTGGAATTACTGGAGAGTCGACTGGATTGAAAACAGAGAAAAGCATAGAATCCGGCCATATGGGAATACTTCCATGGAAAGAAGGAGGTTTCCCTATGGTTGGATTTTTTATTGCCCTGATATCTGGGGCGCTCATGAGTATTCAAGGCGTTTTCAACACCGAGGTGACGGAGCAGAGCAGCGTCTGGGCTTCGGCTTCGTGGGTACAGTTTTCAGCGCTGCTGACCTGCCTTGCAATCTGGGCGTTTTTCGACCGTGAGAGCCTGCTGAACGTCGTGCGGGTAACACCGAAGTACATGCTGCTCGGCGGGGTGTTTGGTGCGTTCATCACCTACACAGTCATTCAGGGTATGTCCGCCCTTGGCCCGGCTCGCGCGACGATGCTGATCGTCATTGCGCAGCTTGCGGTTTCGTGGGGAATTGAGCTGCTTGGCCTTTTTGGCGTGGATAAAGTAGAGTTCTCATTAAGAAAGCTGCTAGGCCTGCTTGTTGCCGTGGTCGGTGTTGTAGTGTTTGAATGGGAAAGATAGCGCATTTTGATTAAATGAAAAACTTCTTGACAGATTTTGCGAAATTTTATATTCTGGATATGTCTTAAAAAACAGATCAGAGGTCGAGATTTCTGACCAAAATACCCTGGTTACTCTGCTCGTATGACACGTTTGACAGCGAAGAGGAAGTGAACAATGGATCTGAGTGAAGACATCTGGATGCTGAGAGAGATCTTTCAGCTTTCGAACCATGCCCTTTTGAGGATGGTGAATCGGTTGTTTGGTACGACATATGAAGACACTGAGCCGATATGGCGGGAACAGGAAAGCAGGAGCGTATACCTGCGAATCGGCGAGGAAGGCCGTTACGAGTTTCAGGTGCACCGGTTGGATGGCTGCTTTCGGGTTAGCGCGGAAGAGCATCGGTATATTTTTGACTATGAGAGCCGTATGGAAAGGTCGGTCATAGAGATTCGGGAACCGCGCGTACTCTGCTTTGGGAAAAAAGAGGAGGAGCAGCGTGCAACACTGGAATTTCCGGGGAAGGAGCGGGTTATGCTGAAGGTTCATACGCTTGGGCTGGAGGAACATTCGCCGGAAAAGCTGGAAGAACAGGGATTAGTCTTATTCCTGCCGTTTTTGTTTTACAGTTTTGCGGGGAAGCGGCACAGGAGAAAGGAGGAGTGGGAACGCTTTCTGATTCAGGATGTCTCTGGTGCGCTGGAGAGGGGATTTCGAAAGGGAAGCCTGACGGCCTTTGATCAGCAGCGTATGAAGCAGCTCTGCCGTCATATGGCCTGGAAGCTGCTGTGCCGGGAGAGCTGGATGAGTGACATTGAAAATCAGGAGATGATTTTACATGCGCTGGAAGCGGATTTGGATTTTCTCCGTCGAATCAGCGTGTCCGCCGCTCCTCGCTGTGCTCGAATCCCTGATTCAGAATGACGGTTCAAGGTGCAGGGCGGGAGACTTTTGCCGGATTGTCCGAAGAATTCCGAGACATCTGCATGGATTCAATATTCATGCAGATGTTTTGGGGTTACCACAAAGTCTGAAGCATCCGGCTCCTCCAATCAAAGTTCACAGTTTGAACACAGACTTATCAATTTTTTCACACACTTGCCCGATACAATGAATGGGAAAAATGTGAGCGGTCAGGCCGCATGCGCTGTGAAGACAGTATGAGGAGGATTTTTCTGTGAAGTTACCCAATTTATCAAAAGCTACAAAAGAAGAGAAAGCCGCCCTGAAAGCGGAAAAGAAAGCGAAAAAACAGGCTGCGGAAGCCGAGAAGATGAAGGTAAAGAAGCCGGGACTTGGATATAAGCTGAAGAAACATAAAAAACTGCTTATCGTTCTCGGCGTCATTATTGTCATCGCGGCGGTGTTGGGAGTTCGCCAGTATATGAAGTATCAGGCGAGGCAGGCCATGCTTACCCAGATGACGCAGGTAGAGACGGTGCAGGTGACGAAACAGAACCTGATTGAGTCCATCAGCGTGACCAGAACGATCGCGAGCGCGGACGCCTGGGATGTGTCGACGACCGCGTCGGATGTCGAGGTGCTGGAGGTCAACTATGAGGTGGGCGACTATGTGAATGAGGGCGACATCATTGTTGTACTGGATACCACGGATCTAGAACTCAAGCTCACGGAGGCGCAGAACAGTCAGGCGCTCAGTGAGTATAACGAGAATAAATCTATTGCGAGCGCGCAGGATAATTATGATGAAGCGGTGAACGATGGAACGGACGACTATCAGAAAGCGTTGGAAAACGTGGAGGACGCCAAGGAGGCGCTGGCGGATGCGGACGCGGATCTGAGCTCCGCGGCGAAAACGCTGAAGAGCCGTGAGGAGGACGTCTATGAAGCCGAGGATGCGCAGGCGGCAGCCTATGAAGCGTGGCAGGCGGCAGGCGGTGGCCAGAGCACCGAGGAAGAAAAGGAGCTTTATGCTGCCTATGCGGCAGCATCGGAGGCGCTGGCTAACGCAAACACTTCCTATACGGCTGCACATCAGGAGTACCTGCAGCTCAAGGAAGTAGACGACAATGCGGTGGACGCTTATGAAGCCGCGGTCGAAGCGCTTGAGGATGCGGAGGAACAGAACGAGAAAAACATTTCCAATGCTGCGGATTCCCTGGAGCAGGCAGAAATGGAACAGAAATATTCGAATGATTCCAGCGACCAGACGATCCAGAATTATCAGGAGCAGATCGCGGACTGCACGGTGACAGCGCCGATTTCCGGTGTAATCACGGCGATGAACGTCTCCGTTGGGGATACCTATACCTCGGCCGGCTCCACGCTGTTTAGTATCGCGGATGATGAGAATTTCATCGTGGAGGCCAGCGTGGACGAGTACGATATTGGTAGTATCGAGAAGGGACAGACGGCGGCGGTGATCGTCGAGGCTGTCGGCGAGGATGAGCTGCCGGCGACTGTCTCCTTCGTCTCGCCGACTGTGTCCAGCGCCAGCATGGGCAGCTCGACTTATTCGATCGAGATCGCGCTCGACGACGCGAACACCGATCTGCGCATCGGTATGACGGCCAAGGTCAGTATTATCCTGGAGGCGGCTTACGACGTGTTGACCGTGCCCTACGACTGCATCACGACGGACGAGGAGGGCAACTCCTGAGTGACGATCGACCAGAATGGTGAAGAGGTTACGGTACAGGTCGAGACCGGCATGGAAGGCGACTACTATACCGAGATCTCCGGCGACGGCATCGACGAGACGACGATGGTCTATTACAACACGATGATGGTGAACAATGAAGCGACGAGCAGTTCTTCTTCCGATGATTCCAGTTCCCTTCTGAACTTTGACATGGGCGGCGGTATGACCGGCGGCGGTGGCGGAGGAGGCATGAACGGAGGCGGCGGAGGCGGCGGCATGCCCGGTGGTGGTGGCGGCTTTTAGTCCGGAGGTGTCGTATGGCTGAAAATGAGAGACAGGTAATCATAGATCTTCGCGGCATTGTGAAGCGTTTCTATATCGGCATGCCAAATGAGCTGGAGATTTTGCATGGCATTGATCTGCAAGTTCGCGACGGGGAGTTTGTCTCCATCGTGGGAGAGTCCGGCTCCGGGAAATCGACGATGATGAACATCATCGGGATTTTGGATCGACCG
Organism: Lachnospiraceae bacterium; assembly: GCA_021203465.1. Taxonomy (GTDB): domain Bacteria; phylum Bacillota; class Clostridia; order Lachnospirales; family Lachnospiraceae; genus Hominiventricola. Next base: position 7,415 of record JAJQBC010000154.1, read on the forward strand.
ACGGAAGGAGAGTACACGCTCGAGGGCGTGGATGTCGCGCGGGCGAAGGATAAGGATCTTTCGCTCATCCGAAATAAGAAAATAGGCTTTGTATTTCAGACCTACAATCTGATCAGCCGCACCAGCGCGATCAAGAATGTGGAATTGCCGATGCTGTACGCCGGCGTCGGCAGGAAGGAGCGCCATGAGCGCGCGAAGGAGCTGCTCGCCATGGTCGGCATGGCGGAGCGCATGAGCCACAGCCCGGATGAACTCTCCGGCGGACAGAAGCAGCGTGTGGCGATCGCGCGGGCGATGGGGAATGACCCTTCCATTATTCTGGCGGATGAGCCGACCGGCGCTCTGGATTCCCAGACGGGACGCATGGTCATGGATATTTTTCATAAACTGAATGAAGAGCAGGGAAAGACGATCGTGCTGATTACGCACTCGCAGGAGCTTGCGGAGGAGACGTAGCGCATCGTGACGCTCAAGGATGGACGGATCATCGGCGAGAGGAGGGGTTCAGGATGCTGATCGGCGAAAACATCATGCTGGCCCTGAACGGCCTGCGTGCGAATAAGATGCGCTCCATGCTGACGATGCTTGGCATCATCATCGGCATCGCAGCGGTGATCGCGATTATGACGCTGGGCGACTCCATCAGCGGTTCGGTGACGGATTCCATGTCCTCTATGGGTGCCAATAATATCACGCTCGGCGTTTCGCAGAAGAGCACGACGGAAGAGACGACCGAGAGCGGCCTGACCTTTTCCTCGGGACCGCGTTTTACAGTTATGCAGGACGACGATTATATTACAGATGAGATGCTCGACGACCTGATGGAGCGTTACCCGGATGACATCGAAGGCTATGTGCTGGAGGAGTCTGTCGGGAGCGGCACGGCGCAGGACGGGGATCTCTATGCCTACGTGACGGCGACGGGACTCAACGCGGACGGTATCGAGAATGAGGAGCTGAATATTCTGGCGGGACGGACGCTGACGGAGCAGGACCAGGAGGAGGCCCGGAAGGTCTGCCTGGTGTCGGATCTCTTTGTAGATAATATGTTCGACAGCAACAATATGTCGGCGATCGGGCAGGCGGTCGATGTGCTTTTTAACGATCGTTATTACACCTACACGATCGTGGGCGTCTACGAGTATGAGAGCACCTTCTCCTCCTCCTCGGATGAGGATACGGAGACGACACTGTACCTGCCGCTGCTGACGGCGCGGGATCAGAACCACACGACGACTGGCTACAGCCAGCTCACCTTGCTGATGAATACGAGTTCGGATGTAAGCACAAGCGATTTCTGCGATACGCTGGAAACCTACCTGAATAATAATTATTATGCTGACAATGAGAGCTATGAGATCAGTGCGACGAGTCTGGAGTCCGTGGTGGAGAGCCTAACGGAAATGCTTTCGACAATCACCCTTGCAATCTCAGCGATCGCGGCGATTTCCCTGCTGGTGGGCGGTATCGGCGTCATGAATATCATGCTGGTGTCCATCACGGAGCGCACACGGGAAATAGGCACCCGCAAGGCGCTGGGCGCTACGAACGGCTCGATTCGCTTTCAGTTTATCGTGGAGGCAATCGTGCTCTGCATCGTCGGCGGTCTCATTGGCATCATTCTGGGAATCGCCCTCGCGACAGTGGCTATGAATTTTATGGGATATTCGGTGAAGCCGTCCGTAACGGGTATTATTATATCGGTCAGTTTTTCGATTTTTATCGGCGTATTCTTTGGATATTATCCGGCGAACAAGGCTGCGAAGCTGAACCCAATCGACGCGCTGCGCTACGAATAAGCGGTTGAATCAGGGCAGTTTTTGTGGTATTCTGTAGTTGGAGGTGCTTTATGAGGATAAGTCGCAGAAAAATATGTGGTATCATATTGGCGGCGGCGCTGGCGGCGGGTTTTTCTGTCTCGGCGTCCAGTATCACGAGCATCCAGAAACAGAAAGAAGAGACGGAGCAGGCGCTGTCGGACGTTCAGTCAGAGATCAGCAGTCTGGAGGAGCAGAAGAGCGAACTCAGCAGTGAAATCAACAGCCTGAGCGATGAACTGACAGAGACGATCCTGAACATTGCAGTGCTGGAGAGCGATCTCGAGGACAAAGAAGTTGAGATCGAGGAAGCGGAAGAGGATTATGAGGAGGCGAAAGCGACCGAGGAGAAGCACTATGAGTCCATGAAGCTGCGCATCCAGTATCTGTATGAATCGGAGCAGGAGAGCTATCTCGAGATGCTGCTGACATCGGACAGCGTTGCGGAGCTGATCAATAAGGTAGACTATGCGGAGGAGCTTCAGGAATATGACCGCTGCCTTCTGGAGGAATATAAGGAGGCAAAGGAGACTGTGATCGCGCTGCAGGAGCAGCTGGAGGAAGAAAAATCCGAGCTTCTTGAGATGGAGGAGCAGCTGGAGGAAGATAAAGCCAGCCTTGAGACGATGATCGCCCAGAAGGAGAGCGAGATCGAGGATTTTGACAGCCAACTGAGTACGGCGCAGACGAAGGCCAGTGAATACCAGAAGAAGATTAAGGAACAGACAGCACAGATCAAAAAACTGCAGGAGGAAGCGGCGAAAGCGGCATCGACATCAAGCAGTTCATCGAGTAGCAGCTCGAGCAGCAGCTCAAGCAGCAGTTCATCAAGTAGTAGTTCAAGCAGTAGTGCGACTGTATCCGGTGGAAGTGGGTTGGGTGCGTCGATCGCGTCATTTGCCCTGAAATATGTCGGTTATCCGTATGTGGCCGGCGGGAATAGCCTCACAAACGGCACAGACTGTTCAGGTTTTGTACATCTAGTGTATGCCAATTTCGGGATTTCTGTTCCACGGCAGTCCGGTTCTCTGGCAGTCGGAGGCACGGAGGTCAGTGACGCGGACAAACAGCCGGGCGATGTAGTCTGTTATTACGGTCATGTGGGAATCTATATAGGAAATAATCAGATCGTCCACGCCAGCACGCCGAGTTCCGGGATCAAGGTCAGCAACATGTATTATCGGAGCATCCGCTGCATCCGGAGATACTGGTAAAAAAATGATTTGACAAAAACGCCCTGTGTGTTTATGATGGTAACTGGTATACTTTTGTATGTTGGTTACTTTTTTCATAAAACAGTATAGAAGGAGGAGAAACATTATGAAAAAGTTACTTTGTCTCATGATGACCGCAGTGCTTGCTCTCTCTGTGGTTGCATGTGGGAGCTCCAGTTCGAGTTCCAGTTCCAGTTCTGATTCGTCCGAGGCGACAGAGAGCACGGATGATGCTGAGGAGAGCACCGCGGACAGCGGCGAGACCTTCAAGATCGGCGTGATCGGACCGATGACCGGCGATTACGCGCAGTATGGCCTTGGCGTTTACAATGCGGCTGTGATCGCGGCGGAGGAGATCAATGCCGCGGGCGGCATCAATGGCTATCAGATTGAGATTCTGGATGCCGGCGATGATCAGGGCGATCCGGAGAAGGCGGTCAACGCTTACAACGACCTGCTCGACAAGGGTATGCAGATTCTTGACGGTACCGTGACGAGCGCGGCCTGCATCGCTGTGGCGGCTGAGGCTGCGGAGGAGACCTTCCTCTTCACCCCGTCCGGAAGCGCGGTGGACTGCATCACGGCCGGTTCGAACCAGTTCCGTATGTGCTTTACGGATCCGATGCAGGGAACGAAGTCCGCACAGTACATTTCCGAGAATGGCCTTGCAACGAAGGTCGCTGTGATTTATGACTCTGCGGCGGATTACAATGTTGGTATTCATGATTCCTTTATCGAAGCGGCGGCGGAGTACGGCCTGGAGGTCGTGGCTGATGAGGCTTACACGACCGACAGCAACACGGACTTCTCTGTGCAGCTGAACAAGGTGAAGGAGAGCGGCGCGGAGCTTCTGTTCCTGCCGAACTACTACTCTGACGACGCGCTGATCCTTCAGCAGGCGGCTGACATCGGACTTGACATCCTGTTCTTCGGCGTGGACGGCATGGACGGTATTCTTGCGGTGGAGAACTTCGACACGAGCCTTGCGGAGGGCGCGATGCTGCTGACCCCGTTCTCGGCGACCGCAGAGGATGAGCTGACGCAGTCCTTTGTTGCGGTCTATGAGGAGGCTTACGGTGAGACCCCGAACCAGTTTGCGGCGGATTCTTACGATGTGATCTATGCGATCAAGCTTGCGGCTGAGGATGCGGGCATCACTCCGGATATGAGCAACGCGGAGATCAGCGAGGCGCTGACGGCATCCATGCTGAACATTACGCTGGAGGGCCTGACCGGTACTTCTACCTGGACCGAGGACGGCGAGTGTGACAAGTCCCCGAAGGCTGTCGTGATCGAGAACGGCGCTTATACGATGATGTAATGAGCGAAAGCGAGTCAGAGAGAGCTTGCTCTCTCTTGACGAGCGGCGAATTGGATCGCGAACGAAGTTCGCGATATAATGTTTACAGTGTCAAAAGTCTGAATCCCCGCCATGCTTGCATGGCAGGGGATGAAGGACTTTATGACACGCCGGGATATGAGGAAGGAGCGGGGCAGGGACCCCGCGGATTCCGAATAGATTATAGGATTGTGGGCGACGGTGCCTTCGGGTAAGGCGCCGTCGTCTCTTTTTTTCAAAATGCCGCCCGCGCGGGCGCGAAAGTTTTACGAGGTGTACTATGAGTTTTCTTTCTTATCTAAAAGACGGAATCAGTCTGGGCAGCGTCTACGCGATTATCGCCCTCGGCTACACGATGGTGTACGGAATCGCGAAGATGCTGAATTTCGCGCACGGAGATGTCATCATGGTGGGCGCGTTTGTGATCCTCACAGCGATCACAAAGGCGGGACTCTCCCCGGCGGTATCCATTCTCCTGGGCGTGGTATTCTGTACAGTCCTTGGCATCACGATTGAGATGGTCGCGTACCGGCCACTTCGGAAGGCGGCTTCCAAGCTGGCGGTGCTGATCACAGCGATCGGTGTCAGTTACCTCCTGCAGAATCTGGCGCTGCTGATCTTTGGGGCGGACGCGAAGAGTTTTGTGACGGTGATTGATGTCCCCTCGCTCAGTCTGTTCGACGGACAGCTGACGATCAAGGGCATCGCGATCGTGACGATTCTGGCGTGTATCGTGATCATGATTGCCCTGACCTGGTTTGTGAAGCGGACAAAGCCGGGACATGCCATGCAGGCGGTTGCCGAAGATCAGGATGCCGCGCGGCTCATGGGCATCAATGTCAACGCGACGATTTCCCTTACCTTTGCGATCGGTTCCGGGCTTGCGGCGATCGCAGGACTGCTGCTCTGTTCCATGTACCCTTCCCTTTCACCGTACACAGGCTCGATGCCGGGTATCAAGGCATTTGTCGCTGCGGTCTTCGGCGGGATCGGTTCGATTTCCGGCGCAATGATTGGCGGGCTTTTGCTCGGAATCATTGAAATTTTTGGAAAGGCCTATATTTCTTCCCAGGTGGCGGATGCGATCGTGTTCGCGGTGCTGATTCTTGTGCTCCTGATCAAACCGACCGGGCTCTTCGGAAAAAATATTCAGGAAAAGGTGTAGGGCAGCGGACATGAAGAAGAAAATGATAAACAGTACATCGAAAAACAATCTGCTGACATATCTGATGGTGCTTGTGATTTTTGTGATCGTGCAGACCCTGTCCGCGACCGGAAATCTCTCAAATCTGCTCACAGGCCTGCTCGTTCCGCTCTGCGTCTATACGATCGCTGCGGTATCGCTGAATCTGGTGGTGGGATTCTCCGGGGAGCTGAGCCTTGGACATGCGGGCTTCATGTGTGTGGGCGCTTTTTCGAGCGCAATTTTTTCTAATGCGATGGCGGACGTGCTCCCATCGCTGCCAAGACTGATTCTTGCGATTCTGGTCGGAGCCTTTGTGGCTGCCGTATTCGGCCTGCTGATCGGCATTCCGGTGCTGCGTTTGCGTGGCGATTATCTCGCGATTGTCACTTTGGCCTTTGGCGAGATTATCAAGAATCTGATCAATGTCATGTATGTCGGCGTGGATGAGACCGGGCTCCATGTGGCAACGGATTCGGCGGGGCTGGGTCTCTCAGAGAACGGGCAGGAGATCCTGAAGGGAGCGCTTGGAATCTCCGGAACCTCAGCGCTCTACAGCGATATCAAGAGCTGGTTTTTCCCGATTGGAATTGTGCTCTTGCTGATCACTTTGTTTATCGTGCAGAATCTGGTGAATTCACGGAGCGGTCGCGCGATTATGGCAGCGCGCGACAACCGGATCGCGGCGGAGTCGAACGGCATCAACGTAACGAAATACAAGCTGATGGCTTTTACGATCTCGGCGGCGCTGGCCGGTGTGTCGGGTGTGCTCTATGCGCACAACCTCTCGATGCTGAAGGTCTCGGTTTTCGACTATAATATGTCCATTCTCATTCTTGTATATGTGGTGCTGGGCGGCATTGGAAACGTGCGTGGCTCCATCATCGCGACGATCATCCTGTACGCGTTGCCGGAGCTGTTGCGCGGCTTCTCGACTTACCGCATGCTGATCTATGCGGTCGTGCTGATCGCGATGATGCTCTTCAACTGGGCGCCCGCGGCGCGCGACTGGAGGAGCAGGGTGCTGGAGGATATCAAAAGGCTCCTGCCGAAGAAGGGGGTGGAGTGATCATGGCGATGCTGGAAGTCAAAAACCTGGGGATCTCCTTCGAAGGACTTCGCGCGGTCGATGATTTCAATCTGACGATCGAGGAGGGACAGCTCTACGGACTGATCGGGCCGAACGGAGCGGGCAAGACGACAGTTTTCAATATGCTGACCGGCGTCTACAAACCGACGGACGGCAAGATTCTGCTGGATGGCGAGGATATTACGGGAAAGAATAATGTTGAGATTAATAAGGAAGGTATTGCCCGAACCTTCCAGAATATCCGTCTGTTCTCGGATATGACAGTGCTGGACAATGTAAAAGCGGGTCTTCACAATCAGAAGGAATACATTTACTCGACGCTTACCGGTATCCTGCGGCTGCCGCGTTATCGTCAGGCGGAGCGTGCCATGAACGAAAAGGCAATGGAACTTCTGAAGGTCTTCGATCTGGACGGTGAGTCCGATTATAAAGCTTCCAATCTGCCTTATGGGAAACAGCGCAAGCTGGAGATTGCCAGGGCGCTTGCGACGAATCCGAAGCTGCTGCTTCTGGACGAGCCCGCAGCGGGCATGAATCCAAACGAGACGCAGGAGCTGATGAAGACGATCCGCTTTGTGCGGGACGAATTCCACATCACGATCCTGCTGATCGAGCACGACATGAAGCTGGTCGCCGGTATCTGCGAGGAGCTGACGGTGCTGAATTTTGGGCAGATTCTGACGAGCGGAGAAACTTCCGATGTGCTGAAGGATCCGAAGGTCATCACGGCCTATCTCGGAGAGTAGGAGGGACGTAAGATGGCAATGCTGGAAATCAAAGACCTGGAGGTCTATTACGGCGTGATTCAGGCGATCAAGGGAATCTCCTTTGAGGTGAACGAGGGAGAAGTCATCGCCCTGATCGGTGCGAACGGCGCGGGTAAGACGACGATCCTTCACACGATATCAGGCCTCATCGCTCCGAAGAGGGGCAGCGTGAGTTTTGAGGGAAAGGAAATCACGAAAACACCTGCTCACAAGATTGTCGAGGCGGGTATCGCGCAGGTGCCGGAGGGGCGTCGCGTGTTCGCTTCTTTAAGCGTGCTGCAGAACCTGCGGCTCGGCGCTTACACGAGGAAAAACAAGCAGGAGATCGAGCAGACGCTGCAGATGGTCTACAGCCGTTTCCCGCGTCTCGAGGAGCGCAAAAATCAGCCGGCCGGAACGCTTTCCGGCGGCGAACAGCAGATGCTCGCGATGGGGCGTGCGCTCATGTCGGAGCCGCGCATCCTGCTGATGGACGAGCCCTCGATGGGACTCTCCCCGATCTTCGCCAACGAGATTTTCGATATCATCCAGAAGGTCAGCGAGGCCGGGACGACGGTGCTGCTTGTGGAGCAGAACGCCAAAAAGGCTCTTTCGATCGCGGACAGGGGTTACGTACTTGAGACTGGACGCATCGTGCTGGAGGGAAAAGCCTCCGAGCTGATGAACGACGAGTCGGTGAAGAAGGCGTATTTAGGAGAATAATTTGGACTGTCAAAAACCGTCGGCATGTGATAGAATGAAAGAAATCACATGTCGGCGGTTTTTTATTCCGGCGGCGGAAGGGGAGGCTTATGGGAAAGCAGTCATTGAGCGAAGCGTCAGGAGGAAAGCTTTGGTGTGCAGTCACGGACATGGATCAGTACCTTTTCAGGCAAGGAACTCACTATGAGATCTACAAAAAGCTCGGAGCGCATCCGGCTGAGTACGAGGGGGAGCAGGGCATTTACTTTGCGGTATGGGCGCCGAATGCCAAAGGCGTGCGCGTGGTCGGCGACTTCAACAGCTGGGGCAGTGACGGTTACAAAATGCAGCGCCTCGAGCCACTTGGCATCTATGAGGTCTTTATACCGGGACTGAAGGCGGGAAACCTCTATAAATATCTGATCGAGACAAAAAAGGGGGACTATCTTTATAAAGCCGATCCCTTTGCGTTTTATACAGAGATGCGTCCGGGCACGGCTTCGCGCATCGCAGATATCGACCATTTCATCTGGAGCGATGAGCGCTGGATGGAGAAGAGAAAGGACTGGAATGCCGCCGAGTCCCCGATGTCGATTTACGAGGTGCATCCCGGCTCCTGGAGGCGGCATGAGCATGACAAGGACGAGGATGGCTATTACAATTACCGCGAGTTTGCAGTGGAGTTGACGAAGTATGTAAAAGAGATGGGCTATACCCATATTGAGCTGATGGGGATCGCTGAGCATCCCTTTGACGGTTCCTGGGGCTATCAGGTGACCGGTTATTTCGCGCCGACCTCACGCCATGGCTCGCCTGCAGATTTCCAGTATATGATGGATTATTTTCATAAAAACAATATCGGTGTCATTCTGGACTGGGTGCCGGCACACTTTCCGCGGGATGCACACGGACTCGCGAATTTCGACGGGACGCCGCTTTATGAGCATCCGGACTCAAGACGCGGGGAGCATCCCGACTGGGGCACGAAGATTTTCAACTATGAAAAGTCGGAGGTACGGAATTTTCTGATTGCGAACGCGCTCTATTGGCTGAACCATTATCATGTGGACGGACTGAGAGTGGACGCGGTGGCCTCGATGCTCTATCTTGATTACGGCAAGCGTGACGGCCAGTGGCTGCCGAATAAGTACGGTGGAAATCAGAACCTCGACGCGATCTGGTTCTTTAAGCACCTGAATTCGATTATCCGCGGCCGTAAGGACGGTTCGATGATCATCGCGGAGGAGTCGACGGCCTGGCCGGGTGTCACGAAGGATCCGGAGGAGGACGGACTAGGCTTCACCTTCAAGTGGAATATGGGTTGGATGAACGATTTCCTCGAGTATATGAAGCTTGACCCCTATTTCCGCAAGGACAATCACAATAAGATGACCTTTGCGATGAGCTACGCCTACAGCGAGAACTATATCCTCGTGCTGTCGCACGATGAGGTCGTCCATCTGAAGTGTTCGATGCTGAACAAGATGCCGGGCTATCTGGTGGACAAGTTTGCGAATCTCAGGGCCGGGTACACCTTTATGATCGGCCATCCGGGCAAGAAGCTGCTCTTTATGGGCAATGAGTTCGCGCAGCTGAGGGAGTGGAGCGAGGATCGGGAGCTCGACTGGTACCTGCTCGATGAAGAACGGCATCGGCAGATGCAGAACTACGTGAAGGTGCTGCTGCATTTATATCGGAAATATCGCTGCCTCTACGAGCTGGACGATCACTGGGACGGTTTCCAGTGGATCAACGTGGACGACTGCTTCCGCAGCATCTTCAGCTTTGTGCGCTACAGCAAGTCGAAGCGGAAGAGCCTGCTGTTTGTCATGAATTTCACGCCGATGGAGTACCCGGATTATCGGGTCGGTGTGCCAAAGAAAAAGAACTATCGTCTTGTGCTCGACGGCGATGCCGCGGAGTTCGGCGGAAATGGCCGTGAGAAGCCGGAATTTTTTGAGGCAAAGAAGGGCGCCTGCGATAACCAGCCTTATTATCTGGAGTACCCGCTCTCGCCCTACGGAGTGGCAGTGTTTGAATTTTAGAGGAAAATAAATGGCTCCCAATATTATGCTGACGCTCCTCTTCCTCGCCGCGCTTCTAGTCGTTTACTATCTGGTGCCGGAGCGGGCGAGATGGGGAATTCTGCTGGCGGCCAGCCTGCTCTTCTATATCAGCGCGGACTCGCGAATGGCGGCGCTGGTTGTGGCGTCGGCAGTCTGGTCCTGAATCATCGGAAGGAAAATAGAACAGGCAAAAAATAAAAGGGGAAAAAGAGGTTGGCTGCTGGCTTGCATCCTGCCTCTTTTGGGTATCCTTTTTTTATTCAAATATTTCGATTTTTTCCGTGCGTCGATCGCGGCGTTTCTGATCTGGGCGGGACTCCCCGCGGATTCCCTGACGTTAAGTATCGCTCTGCCTGTGGGGATTTCCTATTATACGTTTAAGATGATCAGCTACGCGGTCGATATTTATACGGGAAAGCGAGGGGCGGAGCCTCACGCGGGCTACTATCTGGTCTATGTGCTTTTCTTCCCGCAGATCCTCGCTGGACCAATCGAGAGATCCGAGAGTTTTCTTGGGCAGATCCGCGGGGGTCTCCATTACGATTCCGCCCTCTTTGCGGAGGGATTGCAGAGACTGGTTCTGGGGCTGTTTAAGAAGATGCTGATTGCGAACCGTCTGTCCTCCTATGTGGACACCGTTTTTGCGTCGCCGGATTCTTATCCTGCGTTGGCGGCCTTGATGGCTCTGGTATTCTATTCCTTCCAGCTCTACTGCGATTTCTCCGGCTATTCGGATATTGTCATTGGCATGGGAAATCTACTCGGCATTCGCAGCAGGAAGAATTTTAATTGTCCGTATTTTGCCAGAAATATCAAGGATTTTTGGGCTCGCTGGCACATCTCCCTCTCCAGCTGGCTTAAGGACTATGTTTACATTCCGCTGGGCGGCAATCGCGTATCGAAGGAGCGTAAGGTTCTGAACGTGATGTTTACTTTTCTGGCGAGCGGCTTGTGGCATGGAAATACCTGGAACTTCCTTGTATGGGGAGGGATTCACGGTGTATGGAATAATCTCAACAGGAAGCGAGAGTGCAGTGACTGCGGCGTGCTGCGCATGGTCTGGCAGACACTGCTTACTTTTCTGGGCGTGACTGCGACCTGGGTTTTCTTCCGGGCAGAGAGTATAGGGAAGGCTTTCGCCTACTACCGAAGGATGCTCTTTGGCTTTTCCCTTTCTCTGGCGGATATTCAAAATTCGATTTTGCCATTCACCAGTGACAACACCTGCGCTGCTTATTTTCTGACGGTCTGTCTGTTTCTGTTCCTTCTGCTTCTCTATGAGTGGGGACAGGTCTATGGCAGGGGAAAGCTGCGCGCAGGAGAAGGGGCGTACGCGGAGGGATTTTCCCTGTCTAATTTCTGGCTGGCGCTCATGGCAGCGAGCATAGTGTTGTTCGGCATGTTCGGGGAGTCCGGTTTCCTGTACGCGCAGTTCTGACGGAGGGAATGTGATATGAAACGAGTGATAAGAACGGGGGTCATCGTGCTTCTGACCACGCTGGCTCTTCTGTGGGTCAAAAATGAGTATGCCAGACTGCTTCCGGTTTCGGCTTACGGAATGCAGGCGGCGATCCGTAAAAAGAAGATTGACAACCTGTTTATCGGGTTGTCCATGTTTCGTCAGGGGCTTTCTATTGATGTGTTGGAGGAAGAGCTTCCCGGTGTCAGCTATATTCTGTCCTACAATGGCAACCAGCCCGTGTTTATGGCGATGGAACTACAGTATATGCTGGAGGAAGGGCTGGAGGTGGAGAATCTGTATATTGATCTCTACCCCTATATGGCGGCCGCGACGCCATGGATCAGCGATACGAAGATCCTGCTGGACACTGATCTTGACTTCAAGATGGAGACCTGGAAGCTGCTGTCCGCCGACGGGGAGGCGACGCCTCTTGATTTCTATGAGATGTTTGTCACGGCCAATAACGAACAGCTTCTGACCTGGCCTGTCAACAATCGTCTCATATCCTCTCAGTTCCGCAATGGAGGTACATTGTTGGTGAGCAGCGGGCAGACGGCGGAATATCTGGATTCTCTGGAGCTTCTGGGAAGCAGGGATGGCCTGAATGACGTGCAGATCGATGGATATCGGGAGATTATGGAGCTGGCGGATGCATATGGGATGAATCTGTATTTTCTCGAAACGCCGAAATATGTACGGATGTATGAGGACGCGGACTACAGGGAACTCTATGAGGCTTGCGTGGGCGCCGTCAGGGATCTGGCGGCGCAGACGGAGACAGAGGTGAAATGGATTTTTGCGGAAGATCTGGATTTTGATAACACGGATCCGTCCTGCTATCAGGATCTGATTCATTTGTCTACAGAAGGACGGACCGTTTATACCAGACGGCTCTGTGAGGCTGTCGCGGCGAATCAGGACTGAGCGTCTTCTCCGCCTGCGATCACCTTTGGAATTCCTCGCATGTCGGCGGCAATATCGGTGAAGGAGCTGAAGTAGCTGCCGATGATCTTGCGCGTATTTGCCAGACAGTAGAGATCCAGCAGGGCATCGTGCATACCCTCGGCGCTGTCTCTGCGAAGACAGCGTTTTTCATTGGAGAGGATGCGATCCGGGAAGGCGCTCCGAAGCGCGGCTTCTTCGGCTAGATCGTCGGTCGCGAGGTAAAACATAGTATTCGGATCGTCCTTGAGCTCCCGTCTCATGGAGCGAAGAAATGCCTCGGTCGAGCTTCCACAGATCGCGGGCTGATTGTCCGTGCGGCGGATGTGTACGCCGACACAGGAAGAGCCGAAGCGCGCGGTCATCTCGTCAATGCGCTCCTGCAGCGCCTTCGTGGGGCGAAAGAGATGATAGTCCTGTGCGGGGTAAAACCATTCCCAGGTGAAAATATAGGTATTGCCGTGAAATGTGGCGGTATATTCCGGATCCAGCCCTCCACCGGGAAGACGGTGAGCCCTGATTTCCTCATTGCCCAGATGTGTGCGTGCAGTTCTCTGATAAAACAGCTTGCGAGGGTCGGCCACGGAATGAATATCCGTGATCAGGAATTCGTTTACAGGCTGGAACAGCGATACAAACGGGCAGTTCAATTCCTCATTGCAGAGCCAGAAGACACGCAACTCTTCATGAAGCTCTCTGGCCAGCCGCCAGCCGGAATTTATCACCCGCATTCTATTGCATAAACCGCCCGAAGGTTGTATGATTAGCATTGTATGACCTCTCATGTATAAAGATATACAGGAATCCGGCTGACGCCGCTGTGACCCTGTCTCCTAGCTCTTTAGAGTATGCAGTTCACATAGCCGTCGTCCGGAGCCTTTACAGTATAGCACAGCGGGCAGGCATCTTGCAACGGACGGTAGAAAAATGGCGATAAAGGTTTTGGAGATCAATACGGTTTGTCAGGGCGGCAGTGTTGGGCGTATCACGGTGGATATTTGCCGTGCTTTGGAAAAGAACGGCGATAACTGCCTGATCGCGTATGGGCGCCGCGGCGCGCCGGAGGGCGTCCCCGCATTCCGTTTTGGCTCGAACCTCAGCATGGGTCTGCACGTGCTGTCCACTTTCCTGAAGGGAGAGCACGGCTTTGCTTCAGGGCGGCAGACGCAAAGACTGCTTGATAAAATAAAAGACTACGATCCGGACGTGATCCAGCTTCACAATATTCACGGCTTTGTGCTGCAGACGGAGCTGTTGTTCAACTATCTGAAAGATGCGGGGAAGCCGGTCATCTGGACGCTGCACGACTGCTGGCCCTACACGGGCCACTGCGCGTTTTATGATTACAATGCCTGTGCGGGCTGGAAAGAAGGCTGTAGATCCTGCCATGAGTGTCGAAAGACCTATCCCTATGCTCTTTTTCGGAACAATGCAGCGCAAAATTTTGAGCGGAAGCGCGCCGCCTTTACGGGCTTGCCAAAGCTGACGATCGTGACGCCGTCCGCCTGGCTGGCCGGGCAGGTCTCGGAATCTTTTCTGCGGGAATATCCGGTGAAGGTCATCCCGAACGGGATCGACCGCAGCATATTTCAGCCGCGGGAGAGTGAACGCAGACGACAGCTCGGTCTTGAGGAAAACTTCATTGTACTCGGTGCGGCGAATGTTTGGGAACGCAGGAAAGGACTTGCATATTTTCAGAGGATGGCAGAAATGCTGCCGGATGACGTCCGGATCGTGCTGATCGGCCTAGACAAAAAGCAGCGGCGCGGTTTGCCCGCGAAGATAATCGGTCTTGGAAAGACAGAAAATGCCGCGGAGCTTGCCGAATATTATACGATGGCGGATGTATTTGTGAACGCGACGCTCGAGGACAATTTCCCGACGACGAATCTTGAGGCGCTTGCCTGCGGCACGCCGGTCATCACTTTCGACACGGGCGGAAGCCCGGAGAGTCTCGATGAGAGTTGTGGGCGCGTCGTGCAGAAGGGCGATCTTAAGGCGCTGTGCGAGGCCATTTTAGCGGAAAAGGAAGCGCCGCATGGGAAGGAAGCCTGTTTGAAAAGGGCGGGGCTGTACGGGAAGAACGAGCGCTTTCAGGAATATGTGACACTCTATCATGAGCTGGCAGATAGGCCGCAGGCCCATGCATGAAAATACCGGGAAGTTGACGATTTTTATGTCACATATGAGGCAAATTACCCATCAGGAGAGAAAATGAACAACAACCTGAAAGTTTCGGTCGTCACGACCACTTACAATGATATAAAAAATCTGAGGCGTATCCTCACGCAGGTGCGGAGCCAGTCCTATCCCAATATCGAGCACATCGTCGTCGACGGCGGCTCTACGGACGGTACAGTGGAGCTCCTGCGCGAAGCCGCCCTCGGAAATGCGGAAAGCTTTCGCTGGATCTCGGAGCCGGATCAGGGCATCTACGACGCGATCAACAAGGGAATCCGGCTTGCCACCGGCGATATCATCGGCTACTGCTGCGACCGCTATGCCCATGAGCAGGTTGTGGAGCACATGGTCGATATCATGACGCGCGAGGGGACGGACGGCGTCCACGGCGATCTTTGTTACATGGACGGCGAGCGCGTCGTCCGCACCTGGAAGCAAGGGCAGGGGCATATTCGCAGCGGCTGGATGCCCGGCCACCCGACGCTGTACCTGCGCCGCGAGGTCTACGAGCGCTACGGCCTCTACAAGACTGATTATCGGATTTCCGGCGACTATGAGTTCATGGTACGAATATTATACAAAAATCAGGTAAGATTATCCTATCTTTCGGAAACACTGATTTATATGAGTTACGGCGGCACGAGCAACAAGAGCCTTGGCGCCTATCTTGAGTCCCTGAAGGAAGGTCACCGTGCTCTGAAAGAAAACGGCGTACCCTTCGCCTGCGTCACGGACGTGCTGCGTACGTTTCGTGTACTGGTACAGTTTTTGCCCTTTCATTGAGTGGTGACGTTGCTTCCGCCCGGCGCCCCGCGAGTATCTGTCTCAGGACCATCGTACGGCGCCGGCACTTGGCGAAGTCGAGCCGTCAGGCGAAGGCTGAGCCTGTGCGGGCAACGAGCCAAGCGCGCATGCTTGCGTACGCATTTGGCGACTGCCGCGACAGCGAACGGAAGTGAGCGTGTACCGCTGCGACCGCACGCTGAGCGAGAGCGAGTCCTGAGACAGATACCCGCGGGGCGCCGGGCGGTCGGAACACTGGCATAATTTGTGAAAGTATGATATTCTTAGGTGAGTAATTACAGGAGATCTGTATTTGTATGAAGAAACTTGTCATCATCCCTGCCTACAACGAGAGCGGCAACATCCTTCGCGCAGTTGCGGACATTCGCGAGCATGCGCCGGATTTTGACTATGTGATCGTGAATGACTGTTCCACAGACACGACCCTGCGCCTGTGCAGGGAGCACGGCCTGAACCATGTGAACCTGTCCGTGAACCTCGGCATTGGCGGCGCGGTGCAGACCGGCTATCTCTACGGCATACAGAACGGTTACGATCTGGCGGTGCAGTTCGACGGGGACGGGCAGCACGATGCGGTCTACCTGCCGCAGATGGCGGACGTGCTTCTTAGCAGCGGCAGCGATATGGTCATCGGTTCACGTTTCATTGAGAAGGAGGGCTTCCAGTCTTCCGGGTTGCGGAGGCTTGGCATCCGTTACTTTTCAGGACTGATCCGGCTGCTGACCGGCGCCAGAGTGACTGACCCGACCTCGGGCATGCGTATGGTGAACCGGGATGTGATGACAATCTATGCGAATAATTATCCGAAGGATTATCCAGAGCCGGAGAGCGTGGTCGCAATCCTGCGCATGGGGAAAAAGGTGACGGAGCTTCCGGTGGTCATGCGTGAGCGTAGGGAGGGCGACTCTTCGATCGGCGGCTTAATCTCTGCTTACTATATGATCAAGGTGACGCTTGCGATTCTGATGGAGTGCCTGCGAAAGGAGCATGCCTTATGATGACATTCAAGCTGCAGATTGTGATTGGCATCGCGTTGCTTGCAGTCTTCGTGACTCTTGTCAACATGATACGGAAGAGGAGTCTGGAGCTGAAATATGCGCTTGTCTGGATGTTGATGTTGATTGCGCTGTTGATCTTTGACTGTGCGCCCTCGCTTCTGAATGTTGTCTCGGGTCTGGTCGGCATCTACGCGCCGGTCAATATGATCTTTTTTCTGGGTTTCTGCTTCTCCCTGCTGATCATTTTTTCCTTGACCGTGGCGCTTTCGCGGTTGTCGAACAGCATTCGGACGCTGGATCAGATGGTGGCGCTGAATGAGAAGCGTCTGCAGGATCTGGAAAATCAGCTCGGACAAAGACGGGAAGAGGAATACGAGAAGGAAATGAGCGCGTCCTCTGAAGTGGATATTGCTGGAGGCGATTAACCAGCCGCAACGCGATTGTGCACTGAAGGGCATTTATACGTTTGGGTACAGGCGTTGCTTGTTTATACAATTTGGCCGGGGAAAGGGAGATACAGGATGGAACGGGAGAGAAATCAGATTTTATATTTGGTCATTCCCTGCTACAACGAGCAGGAGGTGCTGCCGGAGACTTCAAAGCGTCTGAAGGAGAAGATGGAGAGCCTGATGGAGCGGGAAATGATTTCTCGAGACAGTAAGATCATGTTCGTCAACGATGGCTCGAAGGATCGAACCTGGGAGCTGATCGAGGAGCTGCATGCGGAGGATCCAATTTTTCAGGGCGTGAAGCTTTCGCGCAACCGCGGGCATCAGAACGCGCTGCTCGGCGGTTTGATGACGGCGAAGGAGTATGCGGATATGACGATCTCGCTTGACGCGGATCTGCAGGATGACATCGACGTGATTGACCAGTTCGTAGAGAAATATTACGAGGGCTGCGAGATCGTTTACGGCGTGCGCAGCGCGCGGACGACGGATACTTTCTTTAAGCGTTTTACCGCGGAGGGTTTCTATAAGCTGATCAATTTCATGGGCGGTGAGGTTGTGTTCAATCACGCGGACTATCGCCTGATGAGCAAACGCGCACTGGATGAGCTGGAGGGTTATAAAGAGGTGAATCTGTTCCTGCGCGGTATTGTCCCGATGATCGGTTTCAAGACCGACGTCGTGACCTATGAGCGCCATGAGCGCTTTGCGGGGGAGTCCAAGTATCCGCTGAAAAAGATGCTGGGACTTGCGGTGGATGGCATCACATCTCTGTCGATCAAACCGATTCGCTTCATTATGCTCACAGGCGCGCTGATTTTCCTCTGCAGTATTGTAATGCTGATCTATTCGCTTGTGCAGCACTTTCTTGGCAATACAAGCGTCGGCTGGACTTCGCTTATCGTATCGATCTGGGCGCTTGGCGGCCTGCAGCTGCTCGCGATCGGTGTGATTGGGGAGTATATCGGTAAGATCTATCTGGAGACTAAGGAAAGACCGAAATATATCATCGAGAAGGTACTGCGGTAAGCGGGACGGACATTCGGAACAACAGAAAGGAAAATGCGGGATGGACGACGCAGCGCACAGAAATGTGCTGAAAAAGAAAATCTGGATTGGGAGTTATGAGACAGAGCTCTCCTCCATTTTCTTTCTGGTGGCGGTCACGCTGCTGGCATTTGGCGTGCGCGTTTGCCTGCGGACTTTCATTTCTGATGATTGGACCATCTATTGGAGCGACTGGCTCTCGCAGCTTTCGGAGCGCGGTTTCGGAGCGCTGGCGGATGATTTCTATGACTATGCGCCACCGGTTATGTATCTCCTGTATCTGATCACATTGCTGCCCCTGAATGCAATGACTGCGTTCAAGGGGATTTGCTGCCTCATGGATTTTGTGGGCGCAGTGTTCGTCGGAAAGCTGGTATTTGTCTGTACGGGCAGCGAAAGGCGGAGTATGCTGGGCTACGCCTGTTTTTTGTTTTTGCCGACGGTCATCTTAAATTCAGCGGCCTGGGCGCAGTGCGACATTCTCTATACGGTGCTGATTCTGGTAAGCGTATACCTCTTGCTCACGGATCGAAGCTGGGCAGGTATGTGGTTTTATGGGGCTGCATTCGCGGTAAAACTGCAGACGCTATTCATTTTCCCCTTTCTAGTCATTTTGTGGGTGCGAAAAAAGGTCGACCTAAAGCAGTTTCTCACGCTCCCGATTATGTATTTTCTCGGCATCCTGCCCGCGTGGATCGCAGGCAGGCCGCTTGCGGAGCTGATCGGGATTTACGCGTTTCAGGGGAGCAAGGATCGATGGTCGCTGTCCATCAAATTTCCGAATATCTATCAGATTATCGGTAATAATTTCTTCTTGGATGAGTATGCCGCCGCGGGGGTGTATCTGATTCTCGGCATCCTGATGATCCTGATGTTTTATCTGGCGTATCGGCGTGTACGCGTGACGAAAGAGTATGTGCTTCTCCTGATTGTTTTTTTCGGTATGGTGGCAACCTATTTCTTGCCGCACATGCACGAGCGTTATCTTTATGTGAGCGACGCCTTCCTGCTCGTCTACGCGCTGACACGTGTGCGGCGTTTTCCATGGTTCGTCGCGTCGAGCTTTCTGGGTGTCGTCGGCTATGGGCAGTATCTGACGAAAAATGATCCGCTGGTGCCCTACTGGGCGCTGGCTTTTGTGCAGCTTGCGCTGATCGTGCGCATCGGGCTCGATCTGTGGGCATATGTCCATGACCCGGCGAATCTCTCCGACGAGGGAGAGGAGACAGTGACGTCCCTTCGCACGTTGATTTTTCATCGTTTCCATATCGGGAGCTTTTCCTTTGATTTTCTGGAGGCGCTGCTCGCCGTGTGTATTACCGTGACCGGCGTGCTGCTGCGGACGACGCTTCCGGCGAACGGCGCGCCTTTCTGGCTCTTCCTGATCGTGGTCGCGACCCTGCTGGTGTGGAAGCTGACGCGGGATGGGCGGCGGACATTGTTTGCCTACGCGGTTTTCATGATCCTGCCGACAATTGTCGCGGATGCGACGATTCTGACCGGGAGCACCGCAGTGGGGGCCGAGCTGTTCGTCTGTGCTCTGACTGTGCAGGGAGAGAGAGGCACTCGGGATCGAAATGTTGGATTTGGGGAGGGAACACAGCGGTGGATCTTTACGGCGCTCGCTGCCCTGACGCTGCTTCTGGACGTACGCTATGTGGGGCTTATGTTTCTGTGCGCGCTGCTCTGGCAGGGCGGAAGGCTGCGGACGAGTCAATTCCTTGTAACGCTGACCGCGGGGCTGGCGCGTCTCATTTACAGCTACCGTATCTGGCTGTGGGGCGGATACACGCTGACGACCTTTCACTGGCCGAATATCTATGAGATCGTGGGCAAAGCGGCGGTTACGACGCAGCAGGTCGATCCGATTGCGCTCGTTGGGCTGTTTCTTGCGGCGGGGCTTCTGCTTCTCGCGCTGTGGATCTTCGCGCAGGGGAACGTTCCGACGGATGACGCCTCGTTGCTGCGTTTCTGTCTGTTCTTCGGGCTTGCGGCGGGCTTTTTCCTTCCCTATATGGATCAGTCCTATGGCTATGTCTACTGTGTGATTGCAGTTGTCTTGGCGATGCGGGAGCCACGCGAGTTCTGGATTCCGCTGCTTTTGCAGATTACGACATACGTCGGCTATCAGGACTGTGTGAATGGGGAGTCGATGACGCCGCTGTGGGTGTTCGCGCTGCTTCAGCTCGGCATTCTGACCTATCTGGGCGTGCGTCTGCTGCGCGAGGCAAAGGTGGTGAATCTGTGCGCCGGGAAAAATTAGTTTATTTGGACGGCATCCGGGGGCTGGGCTGTGCCATCGTGTTTTTGTGTCATTTTGTATATGCTTTTTATTATGGAATGTACCAGTATCAGGAGGCGGCTTGTCATCTGCCGGGAAATTTCGATATCGTGATCGGGAAATCGCCGTTGAACCTGTTTTTCAACGGGAATACGGCGGTGCGTTTATTTCTTGTGTTGAGCGGCTATCTGCTCTGCAGGAATTATTTTCTGAGCAGTGATAAGCGGGCGCTGGGGAAGAGCACGCTTCGACGCTATCCGCGGCTAATGCCGCCGATACTAGTGGTGAATCTGTTCATATTCATCCTGATGACGCTGGGTCTGTATCAGAATGGAGCGGCTGCGGCGCTGGCCGGCTCGGAGGAATGGTTTGCGGGCTTCAATTCATTTTCCCCCTCTTTTCCGGGGATGCTTTGGGAGTCGCTGGTCGGCTGTTTCCTGTTCGGCAGCAACGATTATCTCGGTGTGCTCTGGACGATGCGGGCGTTGTTCCTCGGAGCATTTCTCGACTACGCGCTGGCAGCACTCGTCGGAGGGCGGCGCTGGCGCTGGACGGTGTATGCTGTGCTTGCGGCTCTTCTTTTGAGAACAGATTTCCTTGCGATTTTCCTCGGCTATGTGTTATGCGATTTTGTGCACACAGGGGGAAAGCTGCGGGATGCGCTGTGTGGGAACAGGGCGCTGAACTGGCTGTTCTTTGCGGCGGGGCTCTACTTTATGAGTTACCCATCGGCTGGCTTCGGCTATGAAAGGACGATCTGGGGGGGTTTGCCCTTTGTCTTTGTCAATTACTACCATGTCCTTGGCGTACTCTGCTTCGTGTTTGCGGCGCAGAACCTTGAGGCTGTGCAGCGATTTTTCTCTCTGGGTCCGTTCCGTTTTCTTGGGAGAATTTCGTACTCGCTGTATCTCATTCATTTTCCGGTCATCGCGACCTTTGGCACCTGGTTTCTGTTGAGCTTTGAAGCAAGGCTTGGATACAATCTGGCAAGCCTGCTGAATCTGATATTGGTCGGCCTTATCACAGTGGGTCTGTCAGAGCTGAGCGCACGCTATATTGAGCCGCTTGGAAAGAAAGGGGAGGTGCTGCTTGGACGCATCGTCGGCAAAAAAAGAGCATAGCAGACTTCTCTGGCTTGATTTCGGGCGTGCGGTCGGCATTCTTGTCGTGTTGCTCGTACATGCGGGCGCAGGCCCCGGTGTGGTCAGATACTACGGTGGGATGTTCTATATGCCGATTTTTTTTGTGGCGGCCGGCTACGTATACCGTCGCCGACAGGGGGAAGCCTTTGGAATAATTCTTAAGAAAAAAGCGACGCGGCTTCTACTTCCGTATTTTGGGACGAGTGCCTTTCTGTGGCTGTTTTTCTGTGTGAAGGATACGGAACTGAAGCTGTCCTCACTCCTCGGAATCTTTTATTCGCGGAATCAGATGTATCAGGCTGGATTTGCGGGAGAGAATCCGGTGCTGCTTGACGTCCTGAATTCCCCGCTGTGGTTTCTGACGGCGCTCTTCCTCGTATATTTGTGGTATGAGGCTCTGGAGCGCAGCGGGAAAAAGGAGCTGCTGCTCGTGCTGGGGCTGCTCTTTTCGATCTTGTGGCATTATGGAACAGAACTTTTACTTCCCTGGAGTTTGGATGCGGTTCCGTATTTCGCCTGTTTTTTCTTCACGGGGGAGAAGCTTCGCGGGCGGTGTGATGCTTTGCATAATGTCCCTGACAGGCAGACTTGTGAGCGGAATAACACCTTTGGTTCGGTTGTGGGTGAGGCTGCTATTCTGGCCGTGCTCATCGTCTTTGTCATTGCTGCAAGACTGAACGGCAGTGTCAATCTTTCCTGCGGAGACTATGGGAGGAGCATGCTGCTCTATCTTGTGGTGGGGACGACCGGTTCCCTTCTGGTATTTGCCGTTGGCATATGGTTGGAAAAATGCTGCAGGCCGATCGCGCGTGTCATTTCACTGGTCGGCCAGGATACTCTGATGATTCTCTGTTTTCATATGTTTCTTTACATGTTTATCCGCGCGGGTGCATCCCTGCTGGGCCTTGGAGGGAGGCTGACGAATACGCTGCTCGTCGTGGGAAGCCTGATAATCCTGACGGCGGCGGGGAGAATATGGCGCGGAATGAAACGAATGTTTTTGCGGTGAACGGTAATCTCGGCGAAAAAAGCCCTTGACTTCCTGTATATGCCTGTGTTATAGTAGACAAATGAGTGAAGTCAAGCGCTTTTTTTTTGACTTCAAAAATGGTGTAGAAAGACAAAAGCGAGGTGGAAGGTTGTGCGCGTAAGAATTACATTGGCATGTACGGATTGCAAGCAGCGTAATTACAACATGACAAAGGAAAAAAGGAATCACCCGGACAGGATGGAGACGAAGAAATACTGCCGTTTCTGCAAGAAACATACACTTCATAAGGAAACGAAGTAATTCTGCTACAGGGTAAAAGGAAGCGACGATATGGGAGAAACAAAGAGTGCCGACAAGGACCGCAAGCAGAGCTGGTTCAAGGGCATGAAAGCCGAATTCAAGAAGATCGTCTGGCCGAGCAAAAGTGATCTCACGAAGCAGACTATCGCAGTCGTGAGCGTTTCCGTTGTGCTGGCTCTCATCATCAAGGTGCTGGATATCATCCTATCCTACGGGATCGACTGGATCCTGACACTGTAGGAGGAAGGGTGAGCGTATGGCAGAAGCAAACTGGTATGTAGTACATACCTATTCCGGGTATGAGAACAAGGTAAAGGCGAATATTGAGAAGGCGATTGAGAACAGGCATTTGGAGGAGCAGATTCTCGAGGTGAGAGTTCCCATGCAGGATGTGGTTGAGCTGAAGGACGGGGCAAGCCGTCAAGTTTCGAAGAAGATGTTCCCGGGCTATGTCCTGATCAATATGGTTATGAACGACGACACCTGGTATGTTGTGCGCAACATCAGAGGCGTGACCGGCTTTGTCGGACCGGGTTCCAAACCGGTTCCGCTGAGCGACGAGGAGATGCGTCCGCTCGGCGTTCATTCGGATGCGATCAAATTTGATTTCGCGGAGGGCGACACGGTTGTCGTCATTGCCGGTGTCTGGAAAGACACGATCGGCAAGATCCGCGCGATCAATGAGAACAAACAGAGCGTGACGATCAATGTCGAACTGTTTGGCCGTGAAACTCCGGTAGAGATCAGTTTCATGGAGATAAGAAAGATGCAGTAAGCAATGGTTCGCGCGGCAGTAGCTTCGCGGATCGTGGGAGGGGAATTTACCTGAACCCGACATTACCACAATAGGAGGTGCCTAAAAATGGCAAAAAAAGTTACAGGTTACATCAAGTTACAGATTCCTGCGGGGAAAGCGACACCGGCTCCCCCGGTAGGACCGGCGCTCGGCCAGCACGGCGTGAACATCGTGCAGTTTACGAAGGAGTTCAACGCGAGGACGGCTGACCAGGGCGACACCATTATTCCGGTAGTTATTACCGTATATGCCGACAGAAGCTTCAGCTTCATTACCAAGACTCCGCCGGCAGCAGTTCTGCTGAAGAAGGCATGCGGACTCAAGAGCGCGTCCGGCACGCCGAACAAGGACAAGGTCGCGACGATCAAGAGATCCGAGGTGCAGAAGATCGCCGAGCAGAAGATGCCAGACCTGAACGCGGGCAGCATCGAGGCAGCCACCAGTATGATCGCGGGCACCGCAAGAAGCATGGGGATCACCGTTGTAGACGACTAAAGAGACTGTTGCTGTAAGAAAGATGTGGGAGGGAGAAACCCGCAATTACCACCAGGAGGTTAAATATTATGAAACATGGTAAGAAGTACGCCGAAGCAGTAAAATCTTATGATAAGCAGAACCTTTATGATAAGGACGAGGCGATCGCGATCGTGAAGAAGCTCTCGACCGCGAAGTTCGACGAGACCATCGAGGCGCACATCCGCACGGGTTGTGACGGACGCCATGCGGATCAGCAGATCTGCGGCGCGGTTGTCCTGCCGAATGGAACGGGCAAGCAGGTGCGTGTGCTCGTGTTCGCAAAGAGCGCGAAGGCCGAGGAGGCCGAGGCGGCGGGCGCCGAGTTCGTTGGAGCCGAGGAGCTCGTACAGAAGATTCAGGGCGGCTGGTTCGATTTCGACGTGGTCGTCGCGACACCCGACATGATGGGTGTGGTTGGACGTCTGGGCCGTCTGCTTGGACCGAAGGGTCTGATGCCGAACCCGAAGGCCGGTACCGTCACGATGGATGTGGCGAAGGCGGTCAAGGAGATCAAAGCAGGTAAGATCGAGTACAGACTGGACAAGACGAACATTATCCATGTGCCGGTTGGAAAGGCTTCCTTTACGGAAGAGCAGCTCTCCGAGAACTTTCAGACGCTGATCGACGCGATCAACAAAGCACGTCCGTCGGCTGTGAAGGGCCAGTTCCTGAAGAGCGTGGTGATCGCTCCGACCATGGGGCCGGGTGTGAAGATCAACCCGATCAAGCTGATGTAAGTCGGGCTTGACAGGCGCATATCGTCTGTGCTATTTTAATACCGTTGAAGATGACTGACCGAAGACAGCAGGTGCTCTTTTGAGCGTAAGCAGTATACGCCTGCCGAGGAATGCATTCGATTTAAGAATGAATGACGTCCCTCTGTGTCTTACGGCATGGAGGGATTTTTGGTGGTCTCTTTATAAAAATCTTAGAAGGAGGAAACCATTCATGGCAAAAGTGGAACTGAAGAAGCCGATTGTGGAAGAGATTGCCGCGAATCTGGAAGGCGCTGATGGTGTGGTGCTGGTAGACCACTGTGGTCTGACCGTAGAGCAGGACACGCAGCTTCGCAAACAGATGAGAGCGGAAGGGATCATCTACAAGGTTTATAAGAACACCATGCTGAATTTCGCGATCAAGGATACGGAGTTCGAGCCGCTTTCCAAACATCTGGAAGGGCCGTCCGCCGTCGCCATCTCAAAAACGGACGCGACCGCTCCGGCCAGGATCATCGCGAACTTCGCGAAGACCGCGCCGCAGCTTGAGATCAAGGCCGGTGTTGTCGAGGGCAAGTATTACGATGCGAAGCAGATGGAAGCTGTCGCAAATATCCCGTCCAGAGAAGTGCTTCTCGGAAGACTGTTCGGCAGCATGCAGAGCCCGATCGCGAATTTCGCGCGTGTGCTTAATCAGATCGCCGAGAGCAAAGAGGCGTAATTATCAGGAAACTTATTTATTGGATTCAG
>JAJQBC010000068.1 GCA_021203465.1 Lachnospiraceae bacterium
ACCGTAGCTTCCAATTCACGCATTTGGGGGTTGACTTTTAATAGTTAATCTTATTTTTCCATGGCTGCTTTAATAAAGCGGTCAATCATAGCTTTTGAATCCGGCGCCACAATAGAATCAATCGCCTTGCCGTTTCGATACAATACAAGTGTGGGAATCACTTCAATCTCTTCCGCTTTGGCCAGCTGAGGGTTTTCATCAATATTTACTTTTCCTGCAATAAGGATATCTGCATATTCCTCTGCGATTTTATCATACGCCGGCCCGATCCTGCGGCAGTAACCGCACCAGGGTGCCCAGAAATCAACCAACACAGGCTTTGCCTCTTTCAGTGATTTTTCAAACTGTACGCGATCCATATTAATAGCTGCCATATTTTCGAGCTCCTTTCTTTTGTATAATCAAAGTATAGCCCATTTCTGCGCTTCTTTCTGTGATAACGTCACACAGTAAAAGCCGTGCAGCACTACTGACCAATCATTACATACGGCAAAACCGCCCTGGAAGTAATACAGCCATCCAGGGCGGTTTTTTATGGGCGGTATAATTTCAATCCCAGCAAAAGACATCCGTCAATATAGGGGATTTGATGATCCCGAAGGTATTGAATCAATTCTTCACTGGATGCACCCGGTTGTATGACTACACTCTTGAAAGGCTTTTCACAATTCCGAAGCAGTTCCAGTCCCCGGTCTGCCCTGATACACAGGTCAACGATATCAATTTCGCCTATGACATTGTTGAGCGAAGGCAGCTCCTTTCCTACGCACTGAACCTGATACCCATGTTCCAGCATAGCCTTTTTGATCTTGGCAGCATATTTCTCTTCATTCAGGGTATCTCCTACTATGACAAAGAACTTCTGCTCCATGACTTGAGTCAGTTCCATGCTGTTACCTCCGTTTTGTCATCAGACTGTCAACATATCCAAAATCTGCTGCTTGGGTCTGGCTCCCGTAGCCTGATTAACGATTTTTCCGTTCTTCATAACCACAAGGGTAGGAATACTCATGACACGAAACTGGCGAGCCAGTTCCGGCTGTTCATCCACATTTACCTTATCCACCTTGATGTCTGGGCGTTCTTCGGCAATTTCCTCCACAATAGGAACAACCATGCGGCAGGGACCGCACCAGCTTGCCCAGAAATCCAGCAGAACGGGCTTATCAGAATCCATTACTTCGTTTTGAAAATTGTTTTTGTTGATGATAATAGCAGACATATAGTGATCCTCCTTACTTTGTTCTCGTAAGGCCATTATAATTTGTTTCTTCTTATGTTTCCATGATAAAATCACGAAAGATATGCATATTGTAATCTCTACAGCATATGGAAGTCCTGATGACTGACTGAAAACAGTATTATATACGATTGCAAATCGTATGTAAGAATGTCCGTTATGAAACTACGAGGAGAGAAACTATATCAGCCGCTCTCCTCGTATGTTCCTGTTATAAATTATGATAATCGCATTTCTGGCAGTGAGCCATTTCCTCATCCGGATTTTGTCGATAGAAAATACCTGACCACTGGCAGATACTCTGCAAAATCGGAACAACGGTTTTTCCTGTTTCGCTCAGAGAATACTCCACCCTTGGCGGAATCTCGTCATAGGATTTGCGTTCTACAATTCCATTTGCAATCAGGCTTTTCAGCGTAGAAGCAAGGACAGCATCGGTGATATTCCCCATTTCACTGCGGATTTCACTATAACGCAGCGTCCCCATTTCGGCCAGGACGCAGATGATGCGGGAATTCCACTTCCCGCCGAATACGCTGAGTCCATACTCCAGCGGACAGCGAATATCTTCCTTCAGCTTTTTCTGATACATGGCAAGCCCTCCTTCTGCTCAATTATACAACAGAATCAAGATAATTCATAGTTACTTTCAAATTTATTTGTATCTTTTTCAGGCATCAGAAGGATTGGCGCACCTCTATGGCAAAGCGTTGCACAGATGCCGCATCCAATGCACTTTTCTGTATTTACCTCGCTTTTCCAGCCCACCTTCATCTGGATTGCATGAGCAGGACAGACAGGGATGCAGGCACCACAACCAATACATTTTTCCTGCCTGATATATGCTTTTCTTGCGTCCATAATGCCCTCCCCCAAAAAACGGATGCGCAGACTGCTACGCATCCGTTTCTCCGTAATATTTTGCGGTGATTACAGGACTTTCTTATTGTCGGCTCCGGGCGTGGTCACGATGACCTTTTCTGGGGTAATCAGCAGTGCACCCTTGGCGGTAACGGCCCCATTAAACATCTTTTCGACCATCGCCTTGAATGCGGAGACAATGTCGCCCTCGGTCAAATACTCGGCAGTTCCTTTGATCTGATAGCCCTCCAGCGACTGAGCGTCGTATACGGAGATGGCGATTTTTCTGCCGTTGGCATTCAGATTGTTCAGCGTGGTTTCCAGGAACACATCGCCAACCGCCAGCTTGCCATCCTCCGTTACCATCTTAAAGGCAACCGGAACCACGTTTGGCTCTCCGTTAGCACAGGTAGCCAGATCCCACATACTTGCATCGAGCAGCTTTTTTACGTTTTCGTTCAACATATGAATGACCTCCTGAAATCATTTTGAAATTGTGTGGTTGCTTGAACTGTGCTTAGTATATCGGAGTCGCTGTCCAATAACAAGATATTAACAAATTTATGAGTCGCTATTAAATTTCATAGCAGACCGCTATTACAGAATCCTACTGTATATCTCCAGATCGATATCCTTGAATACGTTAAAAATCACCTTTATCTCACTGCCGGTTCTGACTTTGTATCGCTTTACTGTTTGAACCGCGATTTCTGCGGCACGCTCATTGGGAAAGCGAAATACACCTGTGGAGATACAGCAGAATGCGATGGACGCAACCTCATGTTGCTCCGCCAGCTTCAGACAGGACAGATAACAGGACTCAAGCTGATCTTCATGCATTTTTGTCAGTTTATCACTGACAATCGGCCCAACCGTATGAAGGACGTAATCGCAGGGCAGATTATACGCCTGCGTGATTTTGGCTGTGCTGGTCGGTTCTTCGTGACCCTGCTTTTGCATGATCTCATAGCAGTCACGGCGAAGCTGAATCCCGGAAAATGTGTGGATGCAATTATCAATGCAGGCATGATTGGGGCGAAAGCATCCGAGCATCTGAGAATTTGCGGCGTTCACAATCGCCCCACATTTCAACGTACTAATGTCACCTTGCCATAGATAAAGGTCAGGCTGAATTTCCGAAAGGTTTTTGTAGTCGGTGATTCCCTTCTGCCTGATTTCCTCTTGCAGATAGTCATCCTGTATCTGCAAAAATTCATCTGTCACCGTCTGCGGCATACGCACATTAAACAGTGCACGAAGCAATGTTTTCTGGCTGACCGTATCTTTGGGAATCTCGACATCTTTATATTCTGCGTGTTCTGCCAGCAGATAATGAATCAGATATTCCCGTCTTTCACTTTGATTCATCATGTCACCTTTTTACCCTTTCTGTTCTGCCAGCAATTTCCGGATCACCTCGTCGATGTCATGACTGATGACAATAGCCCGGCCTTCCAGCAATTCCGGGTAGCTGGGATTATCCAGATTGATGCTGGCGAATGTTGCATCGCTGTTTTCGATTGCCATCTGCCAGAAAGGAACCTTGATCACGCCGGGAGAATTGAATCCGACTCCCAGTTCCAGATACAGCACCTTTCCTGTTTGATGCGCAGCCAGATAATCCTCATAGCGCTTATGCGCAATATGCCACCCTTCATCCCGTACGAAGGTATTGTCCCAGTAGAGGTTAAAATCCATCTCCCGACCGCACTTCGGACAATGAGGGATCAGCTCCGTTGGAACCTTCATATCCCGTTCCTGCTCGTGCATCGCCAGAATGGTCTCATAATTATCATAGGTAGCGCTGTGACATGGGACGCTGCATTGAAACAGTCCCAGATCGCCTTGCGTATAGCAGAGCTTGTTTTTATCATACCCCGCTCGCTGGAATGTGTGGTCTACATTCGTAGTCAGTACGAAATAGTCCTTTCCCTCCAGCAGTTCCCGGAGCTTCACCAGTGTATCCTTGGGCAGTGGGCAGAACGCATGGTAATAGGACCATCTCGCCCAATAAGCCCATCGCTCCTCGTTGCTTTCAAAATTAGCAAAGCATCCGTGATAAATATCCGGCATACCGTACTTTTCAACAAAATCGCCAAACAATTCCTGCAAACGCTCCCCACCGTAATTAAATCCAGCCGATGTGGACAGCCCGCTGCCGGCTCCTACGATAACAGCATCTGCGTCCTGAAATGCTTTTGCCAGCCTGCGGTATTCTGTATCGTAATCGCCTGTTACATCGTAAACAATGCCATTGTATTTCATGAAGCATATCCTCCTGTTCATAGTGTCGCTACTTCCATGCTTATTCTACATTGTTCACTCCTGCAAATAAAGATATTTGCAATTTTATTAGTAACTATTAAATTTCAAAGTGTAGGGTTCTACAAAATCTGCTCCAACTCGGTCAGCGCACGAATCAACCAACGCACGATTTGCTTTGCTATGGGTGTTGAGTGATCTTTGCCAAGTACCAGATAATCCAGACTGACATCAAAGTAGATAGCCAGCTCCGTCAACAGATCAATGGAGCAGCCAC
>JAJQBC010000109.1:0-7837 GCA_021203465.1 Lachnospiraceae bacterium
AAGGGAAGGAAACGCTTTATATTGCCTATGGGAGTAATCTGAACCTGCCGCAGATGGCAGTACGCTGCCCGACCGCGAAGGTCGTCGGGGCAAGTGAATTAAAAGATTATGAGCTCCTGTTCAGGGGAAGTCCGTATCAGGCAGTGGCGACTGTGGAGCCGAAGGAGGGGAGCACGGTGCCGGTGCTTCTCTGGAAAATCCGTGAGGCGGATGAGCTTTCGCTCGACCACTATGAGGGCTATCCGTCATTTTATGAGAAGCAGACGATGGAGGTGGAGCTGGATGGGAAGCCGGTATCCGCGATGGTATATGTCATGACGCCGGGGCGCAGGTTCGGAATCCCGTCCGGCTATTACGCGGACGTCATCCGGCAGGGATACGAGACGGCGAAGTTCGACACACAGATTCTGGAGGACGCTATCGACCACGCCTGGGAATTGGTGACACAGGAAATGCGTGGCTACAGGGGCGGGGAGAGTGTGCAGATAAAGATGGGAGGCATGGAATAATTGAAATAACCCCGGCGCATAAAAGGCAGAGGTTACTTTTTGGAAAGCGATATGGATTTCATGTAGGAGCCGATTAACTGTTCCAGATAGGGAATGTATTCGGGAGCCAGCCCGGAAAGCATGGCGTTGATGGTGGAGAGGTCACCTGTCTCCTCTGTCCCAAACAGGATATAGTCTGCAGATACACCAAGAGCTCTGCAAAGTTTGATGAGGGATTCTGCGGTGAAGCTCCCCGTGCCAAGCTCGATACTGCCGACGAATGAAGTGGCAAGGTTCGCTTTTTCTGCGAGTGCTTCACGGGAATATCCCAGAGCTTCCCGAACCTTTCGTATCCGCCCGCCGATCTCAACATTCAGTTCCTTTTTCACTCCATCACCACCCCTGTATCCTTGATAGTGTTAGTTTACCGTACTCTATCGAATATAAACATCATTGATAAAGGTTGAATAACAGCCTTGATTAAGTATAATAAAGGAGGGAGCTTATGGCAGCACCAGTCGTTGTGCGGGTGGTGAAAGTCTCGCTTGCCGCAGCGTCTGATGAGCGTGTCCGGACAGCGATAGCGGCGGTGGTCGTTGGAATCCTGATGCCGTTTTTTCTGGCTGTCATCCTGATCCTGTGTGCTCTGTCCGCCACGGCGGAACATAACCATGCCGCTGTGGATCTGACATTTCACGGAGGATATTTGTCTGCAAGCCTGCCAGCAGAATACCGGACGTATATCGAAACAATGCAGGAAAGCCTTGCCGAGTTGGATGAAATTGTCGCCGAGATCAATGGCATGGCAGAGGATGGAAGTGTAGATGCGTACAGCGTAAAATCCGTTTTCTATTCTCTGTTCTTCGGCGAGGAACAGCCCCGTATGGATACGGAGGCTTACCAAAGATTCGCGGATTGCTTTGTCACCTACGAGGAGAGGAAAGATGAGGACGGGGAAACCTATACGGTGGCGATCCCCCTCGCGGACTATGAGGTGATCTACGGAAATATCGGGGAAGCATTTCATCTGGAGGTCACGCAGGAGGATCGGACAAACATTTGGCGGGTCTATGCGCTGGCGCGGTATGGGACAGAAGACCCCATCGGCAATGGCATGGAGCCGGGAGAAGCCATGGGGGATGGCAGCTTCGCAGCGTTGCTTGCGGAGGCAACACGTTATATCGGATACGCGTATGTGTGGGGTGGGAGTTCCCCGGATACCGGTTTTGACTGCAGTGGATATGTGTGCTGGGTCTATACACAGTCCGGTGTCTATGACCTTGAGCGGACCAGTGCACAGGGAATCTTTGATCAGTGTGCGGTGGTGGAGAAAGAAGAGCTGCAGCCCGGCGACCTCGTGTTTTTCACGGGGACGTATGCCTCCGGGACTCCGGTGAGCCATGTCGGGATCTATGTGGGCGGCTCGCAGATGCTTCACTGTGGAGATCCCATCGGTTATGCCAGTATTGATTCCGCGTACTGGTCTTCGCACTATTACGCCGGAGGTAGACTGCCCAATTAAGAGAAGCGATTTTTGTGTAATTCTGGTATCGACTTGTGATACGGGAGCTGATATGTTGTGTGATAAAAAAGCAGGAGGTGGAATGGAGATGGCGGATGCAAAGGACCTTTTAATTCAGGCGATGGAAGCGCGGGTTTGGCAGGTCAGGAAGGAATGGAATGAACAAAGGGAGCAGGCGTATGATCAGGAGCTGGAGAAAAAGACGGAGCGGATGAATCAGATCCGGAAAAAGCTCCCCGCAGAGGACAGCGCCTGGCTGGATCAGCTATGGCTGGATCGCCTGGATCTTCTGGAAGGGGAACGGGAAAGGCTCTACAGGGCGGGGATGCTGGATGCGCTCCGGATTCTGGATGCATTGAAACATTGACACCGGAAACTTACAGAAAAGGGCGCGGGCTGCTGAGAGGAGAGGTGGTTCGCGTCTCTTAGTGCAGTGATGGATAGAATGGAGGAAACCTATGAAGAATACTACTTTGTCAGTAACTTTTAACACGGAGAAGCTGGATGCATTAAAGTTCCATATGGGAAAACGGGATGCGGATCTGCAGGCGGAGCTGAATGATACAGTGCAGAAACTCTATGAGAAATACGTTCCGCAGGCTACGCGGGAATATATCGATGACCGGGTGAGCCGGGAGGCGTCAAAGGATCGTCCCTGCAGGCCGGTCAGGCAGGGAGCAGGTGCAGCGGGCTTGCCGTCTCCTGTGGAAGTGGCAGCGGGCGGGCTGGAGGTCTGAAGAAGACACAGCCGCCGCCGTAAGCCCCTGTGTGCCGCCGTGTCCGATTTTTCGGGAGGGGATGGAATCCGTGTACCCCTGAGTGGGATTCGGGCAATTTTGGCGGCGTGTGAGCCAGACTTATGAAAACGGTCGTGATACGATGGAAAATACTGCATTTCGGGGGAATTTTGGCAGGGTCGAAAAGTGTGCAGGTTAAAGGGTGGGTGGCTTTGAAAAGCCCCCTCGCCCGGAAAACACCGTCCGGCAAAGCCGGTCGGGAATTACATTCGGCACCCGTAAAAAAGGATTTTAAATATTTGGGTGGCTTGCCGTAGACAGCGTGCTCCAGATACCCACAAATTTGCAGAATCGGCAGGTGGCTCGCCAAAGTTCAGACAGGAAGGAAAGAAAGATGGGGAAAAATGAGGAGAAGACGAAATTTTCTGTCCGGGTGGATACGGGTCTGGTGGAGCTTGCCGACACCTATATCCGCGACTCCACGGTACAGAGCCGCACGGAACTGATTGAGGATGCGCTGCGGTTCTACCTTGGATTTCTTACTGCAAAGAAAGCGGAGGACTATCTTCTGCAGTCGCTCTCGTCGGTTATGACCGGCACGGTGCGGGATAGTGAAAACCGCCTGGCCCGGATGGATTTTAAAATTGCGGTGGAGCTGAGTAAGCTGTCGCAAGTCATCGCCTATACGCATGACGTGGATGAGAAAGAGCTGCAGAAGCTCCACGTGAAATGCGTGGACGAAGTGAAACGTATCAACGGCGCGGTTGATTTTGAAAGCGCGTATAAATATCAGAGACGGGAAAACTGACAGTAAAGGAGTGAAAGCATAGATGGATAGAAACGAGATTTATGAGACAGCGATTACGGAACTGACGGAGGCGGCGTTGTCTGCTAGGCGGGAAAGCTGCGGGGAGGACGAAAAGAAAATCTATCGGGAGGTAGGTGCGCTTGCAAAAGAAGCAAAGGCAGTGATGGAAAAGCTGCCCGAAAAGGAACAGCAGGTGCTGGATGAATATTTTACAAAGACAAGCCGGATCGCCCAGCAGGAGTGTGAATATCTCTATGTGCAGGGAGCACGGGACTGCGTGGAGTTACTGAAAAAGTTGGGTGTGCTGTAAAGGGAAACTTTTTATTGAGCGCATCGCCACCTTTCAAGATAAAGATGTTGCTTTAAAGCAGACAGATGGATTATAATCAAATTGATTTGAATGGCTTGCACAGGTGCAGCGATGAACCTCACCAAATAGAAGGAGACGCAGGAATGGAAGAAAACCAAAGGGAAGTCCGCCGCATGGTGATGGAGAGTTATCAGGATATGCTGGATGGGAAGGGCAGAGATTACAAAGAGTTTTTTTCAGAGCTGGAGAGCAGGTATAAAAATGCCAATGTATGATGTCATTACTATGCCATTAGCTAAAAAAGATGTTGTAAATAAAACAGGATATATAGTTGATGAAACGGAACCTTCGAGGTGAAAAGCGCGTCGTCATGCGCCGCATGCTGTATGCAATGGGCAAAAGAGATGTTGGGAGTGACGCTCCAACCGAAGGTTCCTGTTTTATTTTCTTTGGGAGTTGGGAGACGCCATGCCAAAACTGATTTTTACTTCCCGGTATCTTCAGAGCGCACCGCCCGCGCAACTGGAAAATTATGTCCGTTATATCGGTACCCGTGAGGGCGTCGAAAAGATAGACAAGAGCAAACGTCTTCTGCCCGCGACTGAAAACCAGAAAAGATTTATTCATCAGCTGATCCGTGATATTCCTGCAGCGAAAGATATGCTGGAATACACGGATTTTCTTTTGCGGCCAACGGTAGGAAACGCCTCGGAATTTATTTCCTGCGCGCTGGATCAGAATCTTGAGACGATAACGGAAAGAGAGAATTATGTGGATTATATTGCGAACCGTCCGCGCGTGGAGCGTGTGGGTGAACATGGACTATTCACCGATGCAGGCAGGCCGGTGGTGCTTTCACAGGTGCAAAAGGAGGTCGTGGAACATAAAGGTGCAGTCTGGACGCATGTGATCTCCCTGCGGCGTGAGGATGCCGCGCGGCTTGGCTATGACCAGGCAGAGCAATGGATGGCACTGCTTCGTTCCAAAAGAGCCATGCTCAGCAAACATATGAAGATCGATAGCGCAAACCTGCGGTGGTATGCGGCGTTCCACAACGAATCTCATCACCCACATGTGCATCTGCTGGTATATTCTGTAAAGGACAACGATGGCTACCTGACGGAGAAATCCATCGAAGCCATGCGTTCGGAGCTGGCACACGATATTTTCCGGCAGGATTTTGCGCAGATTTATCAGGAGCAGAATCAGGCGCGCGCCGAACTGAAACGAGGAGCGGCGGATACCATGCAGGAGATGATGGATACATTGAGAGACGGGACGCTGGTCAATCCGAAGATCGAACAAATGATGCTGCAATTGTCAGAACGTCTTCAGAATATCAGCGGGAAAAAGGTGTACGGTTATCTGAAACGGGATGTGAAAAACCTCATTGACCAGATCGTGGATGAGCTGGAGAAGGACAGCCGGGTGTCGGCGCTTTACAGAGAGTGGGGAAAGTGGCAGGATGAGATTCACCTGACCTATCGCAAGGAAGCGCCGCCGCTCCCTCCGCTTTCCCGGCAGAAACAATTCAAAAGTATTAAGAATATGGTGATCTCTGAAGCGTTGAAGCTCGGTGGTCATCATTTTACGTTTGCGGATGAAACAGAAGCGGATGTGGGCAGAGAATACGGAGCGTCCGGAGAATCGGAAGTCAATGAACGGGCCGACTTTTTGGAAGGGGAGCATTTCTTTTATGCCGCATGGAATACCGCCTACAAAGAAGCGCGTAAATACTTCTATGGAGATTTTCTGACAAGACAGGATTTACAGAAAGCGTTCCAGCTCCTGCTCGCGGAAGCGGAATCCGGAAACGCTCTGGCAATGTATGATCTTGGGCGGATGTGCGCGGATGGACTGGGCTGTGAAGCCGATCTGAAAGCATCGCAGGAATGGTATAAAAAGGCGCTTGGCGCATTGGAAGCTTCGGAGCAGGCTGCAAAGAAAAGAGAACGTCCGTATCTTCAATATCGCATTGGGAAAATGTATGCGGCAGGAATTGGGACGGAGCAGGATGATGGAAAAGCTCTGGAATGGCTTTCCGATGCGGCAGAGGCCGGACACAAGTATGCACAGTATTCTCTTGCCGGTCTTTACTATCAGGGGAGGGGAACAAAGCAGGATTACACAAAGGCACTTGAACTTTATCAGTTGTCCGCCAGGCAAAGGAATCCCTATGCAGATTATGAGCTGGCGAAAATGTATCAGAGCGGGATTGGTACAGAAAAAGAGAACGCAAAGGCGGAGAAGCATTTCTGTGCTGCTTTTGAAGGCTTCCTGAAAATGGAGGAGCAGAGTCACGAGGATAAACTGCAGTACCGTCTTGGGCAGATGTTCCATACCGGAACAGGGACAACGAGAGACGATAGTGCTGCAGAAAACTATTGGAGAAAGGCAGCAAGACTGGGAAACCAGAATGCACAATATGCCCTTGGAAAACTTTTGTTGGAGAACCGGGCAGGGGACATCCGGCAGGCAGTTGCATGGATTGAGAAGTCCGCAAGGGCAGGAAATGCAGCGGCGCAGTACACACTCGGCCGCATATACTGTGACGGCGAGTATGTACCGCGGGATCTGAAACGGGCGCGGAAATGGTTTGGGAGGTCTGCGGATCAGAACAATGAGCAGGCGCTCTATCAGATGGGGAAGCTGTATCTGTCTGAAGAATTTCAGGAGAAGGATGCCGGGAAAGCGGCAGAGTATCTCACAGCGGCTGCGAAGATGGGAAATCAGTATGCGCAATATACACTGGGAAAGCTGTATCTTCAGGGAGAGGAAGTCCCGCAGGATAAGGAAAAGGCAAT
The DNA here is from genome assembly GCA_021203465.1 of Lachnospiraceae bacterium. Taxonomy (GTDB): domain Bacteria; phylum Bacillota; class Clostridia; order Lachnospirales; family Lachnospiraceae; genus Hominiventricola. The sequence continues at coordinate 6,670 of JAJQBC010000109.1, forward strand.
ATTGTTTCTGCAGATGTCCGTTGCGCAGGGCAATCCCTATGCGGAGTTCTTGCTGGAGCATATGGATGACGTCCAGAATCCCTCCACATTTCTCGCGGCGACACGGCTGCTGCGCGGATTGGAAAAGCTGTTCCGGGAGGATTACCGAAACGCGGAAGGAAGCGGGATATATCATATCGACCGAAAACGCAGAAGGAAGCTGTCCGAGAAAAAGCAGGCGCAGGGACACAGGAGGGACGACCAGGAGACGGTGCAGCAGTTTCATTGATGGCATGGTGCAGGAGGAATCTGTCGGGTTCCGCTTGCGGAGAAAACACCTTTGTGGTAATCTGTGAGTAACGAAAGAGCAGAATGTGTTTGATTTAACGAAATGAGGTGATGAAATGGGCGATGAACAGTCAAGCCGCATGAAAATCATCAAGCAGGGTGCAGAGGAGATACGGAATTCCAACCTGTTGAGCGATACGTTTGCGACGATCGCGTTGGAGGACATCGACGCGTGTCAGTATGTAATCCGCAAGATCCTGGGCATGGATGATCTGAAGATCGTGGAGGTCAAGGGTCAGTATCGGCTGTTGAATATGACAGCAAAAGACGCCATACTGGATGCGTTCGCGCAGGACAGCACAGGGCGATTGATCAACGTCGAGATCCAAAGGCGGGATACAGTAGATCACGCAAGGCGTACCCGGTATTACGGATCAATGATCGACAAGGGAAGCCTGGACAAAGGCGTCGAGTATGAGGAACTGCCGGATGTATATATTATATACATCAGCGAGACGGATATATGGAAAGCGGGAAAAACAGTCTACCAGGTGAATAAAACGCTGGGAGAAACGGGCATACCATATGATGATGGAAGCCATGTGATATTTGTCAACGCGGCGGTTGACGACGGAAGCGAGATCGCAAAGATGATGCAGTATTTTAAGACTGCAGACCCCGACGATATGAGTCAGGGGGAATTGTCGAAGCGGGTGAATTTCCTAAAAAGTGAAAAAGGAGGATATGAAACCATGTGTGAAGCGGCAGAGAAAATTTATAATCAGGGTAGAGAACAGGAAAAAAAGAATACTGCCAGAAAATTGCAACAGAAAGGGAATACAATAGCTGATATAGCAGATCTCCTTGAAGTCAGTGAGAAACAGGTAGAAGAATGGCTGAG
>JAJQBC010000109.1:7937-32239 GCA_021203465.1 Lachnospiraceae bacterium
TTGGGAGTTAGCGAGAAACAGGTAGAAGAATGGCTGAGCCTGCAGATGGCATAGGCAGTAACAAGCACTTATTATATCTGTAAGGTGAAGCATGGAGGAAATGAACCATGTGTGAAGTGTCAGAGAGAATTTTTGCGCAGGGAGTTAAGGACGGTAGAAAACTGGCAATCGAGCGAGGAATCGAGAGAGGAAGACTACAAGAAAAAAGGATTATTGCTAGAAAATTACAGCAAAGGGGCAATAATATAGCAGAGATTGCAGACTTTCTGGAAGTTAGCGAGAAACAGGTAGAGGAATGGCTGAGCCTGCAGATGGCATAGGTCAAAAGAGAAAAGAAATCGTCACTATTGTGGTGGCGATTTTTTTGCGCCAAATTTTGGGTGGAGATGAGATTTTTATCAGGAACATCAGGAGGGAAAGCGATGTCGGGGTATGTGCATTTTACGGAAGAACAGAAGCAGCGTGCCAATGCGGTGAATCTGGAGATTTTCCTGTCTGGACAGGGAGAACGGCTCCTGCGGTCCGGCAGGGAGAAGCGGCTGGTAAGTGATCACAGCATCACCGTGCGCGGCAATCGCTGGTATGACCATGCGGAGGAGAAAGGCGGGTGCGCCATTGACTTTGTACAGAAGTTTTATGGGCAGAGCTTTCCAGACGCGGTGACGATGCTGCTCGGTGGGGAGCAAGGGCAGATGTATCCGCGCAGTGAGCCTGTCCGTGAAGAAGTGCCAAAGCCATTTGTCCTTCCTCCGGTCCATACCGATATGCGCAGGGCGTTTGCATATCTTACGAGAACTCGCTGTATCGATAGAAAAATAGTGTCTGTATTCGCAGAAAAGAAAATGCTCTACGAGGACGCAAAGTATCATAATGTTGTGTTCGTTGGATGCGATCAGAAGGGCGTAGCCCGCCATGCGCACAAACGGGGAACGTACACAAAGGGGGATGCATTCAAAGGAAATGTGGAGGGCTGTGATCCGCGCTATAGTTTTCATTTTACGGGAAAGAGCGACACGCTGTATGTATTTGAAGCACCGATTGATATGCTGTCGTTTATCACGCTGTATCAGAAAGACTGGCAGAGCCACAGCTATGTGTCGCTCTGCGGCATGTCGGAGCATGCGATGCTTCAGATGTTGAAGGACTGTCCGCAGATCAACCGGATCGCGCTGTGTCTGGACAATGACGAAGCGGGTATGAAAGCGCGGGAGCGATTGGGAGAAATTTTGAAAGGACAGGGCTATCAGGAGAAAGAAGTATTCTCCCTGTTGCCAGAGAAAAAGGATTGGAATGAAGATTTGACAGAACAGAGGAACTTAGGGTTGTCAATGTCGAATGATCGCGCGCCGAAGATGCAGATGGCATAAAGCAGCGGTCGTAGAAGAATAGCAGGAAGGGAGGAGTGGAATGCAGTCACAGCAGATCATCCTGCTCGTGTGTATTGGTCTGGGGATGTTCGCGGTCATCGGTGGAATCTCTTTATTTTCCAACTATTACACACTGAACGGGATCAAATCCAGAACGGTGGGCGACGGGCAGCATGGGACAGCGCGGTTCGCCACAGAAAAGGAAATTCGGGAAACCTATGCGCATGTTCCCTATGAGCCGGAGCGCTGGAGGCGGCAAGAAGCATTGCCGGAAGTGCAGGGGCTGGTGGTAGGGTATAAAAAGCGCGGAGAGTCCATCACGGCGCTGGTGGACAGCGGGGACATTCACTGCCTGATGATCGGAGCCGCGGGTGTCGGAAAGACGGCCAACTTTTTATATCCCAATATCGAGTACGCCTGCGCGTCCGGGATGAGCTTTCTCACGACGGATACCAAGGGCGATCTGTTCCGTAACTATGCGGGGATCGCAAAGGAGCATTACGGTTATCGGATTTCTGTCCTTGACCTGCGCAATCCGACCCGATCAGACGGAAATAACATTCTCACACTGGTCAATAAATATATGGACGAATATCTGGCGGAACCGGAGAATTTATCCGCAAAGGCCAGAGCGGAGAAATACGCAAAGATCACAGCAAAGACCATCATTTATTCGGATGGGGCGCAGGCCAGCAGCTATGGGCAGAATGCGTTCTTTTATGACGCGGCGGAGGGATTGCTGGCTTCAGTTATCCTGCTGATCGCGGAATACTGCCCACCGGAGAAACGCCATATCATTTCCGTGTTTAAGCTGATACAGGATCTGTTGGCTCCGTCACCGGTAAAGAACCGGAGCCTGTTCCAGCTTTTGATGGATAAGCTGCCCTCAGAGCACAAGGCGAGGTGGTTCGCCGGGGCAGCGCTCAACTCCGCGGATCAGGCGATGGCTTCCGTGCTGTCCACGACGATGAGCCGTCTGAATGCGTTCCTGGACAGTGAGATGGAACAGATCCTCTGTTTTGACAGCACATTGGATACGGAAACCTTTTGTACTGAGAAATCTGCTATCTTTATCGTGCTACCGGAGGAGGACAACACCAAGTATTTTATGGTGTCCCTGTTCCTGCAGCAACTCTACCGGGAGATGCTGACGATTGCAGATGAGCATGGCGGGAAGCTGCCGAACCGGGTAATGATCTTTGCGGACGAGATCGGGACGATCCCGAAGATAGAATCCATGGAGATGATGTTCTCTGCGGGACGTTCCAGGCGTATTTCCATGATACCGATTATCCAGAGCTTTGCCCAGCTGGAGAAAAACTATGGGAAGGAAGGCTCCAGTATCATTATTGACAACTGCTAGGATATATTGTTCGGCGGCTTTGCACCCAATTCAGAGAGTGCGGAGATACTGTCCAAAGCACTGGGAAGCCGCACGGTACTGTCCGGTTCTATCTCCAGAGGAAAGAATGATCCGAGCCAGAGCCTGCAGATGATCAGCCGCCCGCTCATGTCACCGGACGAACTGAAGACGCTGCCGAAAGGACACTTCATTCTTGCAAAGACCGGCTGCTGTCCGATGCAGACACAGCTCCCGCTGTTCCTGAAGTGGAAGATTGCTTTTGAAGATCCGTATGAAGTCCCGGAACGGGCGGCGAGAAAAGTATTTTATGCCGACCGGTTTGAGTTGGAGCGAGAGATCGTCCGCCGCAGGGACGATGATGACGGCTTTGATGATCTGGAAGATTTTCCAGCAGCGGCATCGGCTGGCTCATCCGGTGGACAGCTCCAGATGCCCGCATCTGACCATAAAAGACAGAGTATGCCGTCCCGCCGTATGCCTCTGCGGACTGACTAAACAGGAAGTGTGCTTCTGTGGGGTATTTTGCAGTCATCTATGAGAAGGATCTTCCGCACCGTGCGAAAGCTGTTTATATGTATCTGCGGGATCGCAGCAACGCGCAGGGGCAATGCTACCCATCTATTGGAACCATTGCCAGGGAGCTGAAGCTGTCGCGGCGGACAGTGGAGCGTGCGATTGCAGATCTGGTGAGAGCGGGACTCATCACTAAAGAACAGCGGTGGCGGGAGAACGGCGGCCGGAGCAGTCTGCTCTATACGCTGACAGATTTCTGAAAATCAGAGACGCCGCCAGGGGAGAAGTTTGTCCTTTTGGCGGCGTATGGGATATGTCATGGTGACGTATGCAGGGAAGGGAACACTTTAATAAAAATATAAGACAGAAAGAAAAATATGCAGATGTCTAAGGGAGGGCAGATATTGGTTATTCAGCATTTCTTTTGCAAGCGACAGAAGGATCTTTCGGTCTCTGCTGCTTAACTGCCGGGACATCCGGAGTAACTGTGCTTCTTCGGTATTGTCTATGTCACGATCCGGATAGACGATTGCATCGCCGGAAAGATTGAGCACCCTGAGAATCCGGATCAGGGTATCCAGGCTTAAGCCGCGCCCTTCGTTTTCGATAGCCATGATAAAGCGTGGCGTTTTATCAATGCGTTCAGCGAGATCCTCCTGTGTCATGTCGGCATCCAGGCGGGCTTTTTTGATAATGCCGCCAATGTGTGACAAGTCAAGTTTTTCCACCGATAATTCACCTCCAACACCATTTTACAGTTCGGGTATTGACTCATGAACGAACTACTGATTCTTGAATTACATGAACTAAAAATTCTAAAGTATAAATATTATTTATCGGCACATAAAAAAGAGGAAGTTGCTCTCGTGATTAACGGAATGTTAGTATTAAAGAAATTTTTGCGCGCGTTTTTAAAAAATTTCTAAATTTATTATGAAGGGGGCATTAAATATGACACCGATTAAGGCCGCTGATTTATTACATTATCGAACGCTTTCTGCATTGGAATTTTCTGCTGATGGAATCTATGGCGTGTTCTGCGTTGTCCAGCCTGAAGCGTCTGGAAATGGATATTGCTATAACCTGTGGGTACTTAACACGCAAACAGGAGTTGTGAAACAGCTGACAAGCGGGAATGCGGAGCGCTCTTTTTCGTTTAATAGTTCTAACACTTTAATCTTCCCAGGTGTACGTGGTGATGTTGATAAAAAAAGGCTTGCTGGCGGCAAAGATTTGACAGTTTTCTATCAGATCGGATTGGATGGAGGAGAAGCTGTAGAACTGTTCCGTGTGCCATTAAAAGGTGCCACAGCAAAGAAACTGAATGATGAGGTCTATTTGATCACGGCATTGTTCGACAATGGTCGTCCCGATTTTAACGCTTTGTCTGTGGAGGAGTTGCCTGCTGCTAAAAAGCGTTATGAGGAAGAGAAGGACTATCAGGTGATCGATGAGCTTCCGTTTTGGTTCAATGCCAAAGGTTTTATTAATAAAAAGCGTAGCAGACTTTATCTCTATAACATTGTGTCGAAGGAACTTGCACCTATTACAGATCCAATGTTTGATACAGGCATGTCAAAATATTTGGAAAGTCGGAATGAAATTATTTACTCAGGCCTTCAATACGAAACTCTTCAGGGACAAAATAAAGGGTTGTATTCTTATAGTTTAGAGACAGGAAAAACACGTTGCCTGATGGAGAGTGATAACTATACGGTTATTAATTTCTGCATAGATGAACAGTGTCAACGGATTCTTTTTGTTGGTTGTCCAATTTTTCAGGGCACGGGAATCCCAGGCTACAGTCTGTATGCGGTAGGGCTGGAGGATGGAGCATTTGAAGCCATTTATACTCAGTTGCCTGAAGATTATGGCTGCCGAACGGTCAGTGATGTACGTTTTGGGACTGGCAACGCCATGACAGTGAAAGGTGATATGCTCTATCTGGTTACTTCCTGGGATAATACAAGCGGTCTTAGTACTCTTGATCTTCATACAAAGGAACTGTGTCATATTACCCCTGATGAATTAGGCGTCGATTTCTTTCAGATTGTTGGCGATCGCTTTTTCACGGTGGGATTTTACGATTCGCAGCTTCAGGAAATCTATGAAATTTCAAATTCAGATGGGAACTTTCAACAGCTTACACATTTCAGCGAGGAATGCTTAAAGGGAAAGTATGTGGCAAAACCGCAACCGGTTTCTTTTATCAATAAAGATCATATTCGTATCGATGGCTTTGTGCTGTTGCCTATAGATTTTGATCCTGAAAAGAAGTATCCGGGAATCCTGGAGATTCATGGAGGTCCACGCAATAATTATAGTGATGGTTTTATGCATGAAATGCAGGTGATGGCAGGAGCCGGAAACTTCGTGTTCTTCTGCAATCCCAGAGGTTCTGCTGCCCGTGGAGAAGCATTTGCTGATATTTACGGTTGTTACGGAAGCGTAGATTATCAGGACATCATGGAATTTACAGATGTAGTTTTGGAAAAATATCCACAGATAGATAAAGAACAGCTGGGAGTTTCGGGTGGAAGCTATGGCGGTTATATGGTGAACTGGATTATTGGACACACAGATCGCTTTAAAGCCGCAGCTTCACAGAGATCCATTTCTAACTGGGTCAGCTATTATGGCGTGTGTGATATTGGACCGCGTATAGCAGCTCGTGATTTAAAAGGCGTCAATCCCTGGGATGGACTGGATGTTATGTGGGATACTTCGCCGATCAAGTATGCGAACAGGGCGGTTACTCCAACACTGTTTATCAACGCGGATGAAGACTATCGATGCTGGATGTCTGAGGGTATGCAGATGTATACAGCTCTTATGGTAAAAGGTGTTCCTGCCCGTATGTGTATTTTTCATGGTGAGAATCATGAGTTGTCACGAACTGGTAAGCCCAGACATCGTATCCGCCGTTTGAATGAGATTAATGACTGGCTGTTCAAGTACATGAAAGAGGGAAAAAGAGAATGAAGAAGAAACCAATTACAAACACAATTAAATGGCTGTTCGGAAGCGCTAACATCCTGATTGTTATGGGAAGTACATTTCATAGCTATTATCTTACTTACATACTGACGGACGTTATGAGATTGCCCATGACCAATATTGCATTTCTGACCAGCGCAAGCAGTATCATCACGCTGGTGTTGGCTACGATCAGTGGTTTCGTGATTCAGATGATCAATCCAGGTCGAATGGGACGTTATCGTAAGACAAATCTGTTTATGATCCTCCTCTATTTTGCGTTTATATGGGCGGGATACACGAAATATACGGATAACGTAGCATTGTTAACGATAATATTGACCATAACTCTGGGCTTTACCAAGTGGCTGAATTCTCTGAACGTAAGCGCCAGAAATATGTTGATTGCCGAAATTTCACCGGATGGCCCCACAAGATCAATGCTGATTGCGCATAATACTTTTTATGGAGGCATAGGCCGTATCATCTATTCTCTTATCATTGTGGGACTGTTGGGCTTTGTCCAGAGTCATGTGTCTGAGGCGGCATCTTTCCCCATTGTATTTGAGATATTCCTGTTTTTCAGCGTTTTTGGCGTTTTATTTGAGATGTGGATGACGAAAGGCTATGACACCACCGCTGAAGGAGTGGCGGAAGCGGGAACCCCGGTGGAAGAAAAGCCTACTGCGATCAAGAAAAAACCATCTTTTATCGAAACGGTCAAGGGTGCATTTTCCAGTTTTCCGCTTGCTACGTTAAGCGCATCTTATTTTTGCACAAACATTGTTTACTTATTCAGCACTGCGCTGCTGATTTATTACTATCAATATGTTGCTGAGGATACTTCGCTTTATACGGTTGCTGTTACGATCAACAGTGTAACAACTATGCTGAATGGTATTATTACGCCGTGGATTGCAAAGAAATTCGGAAACAAGGGGTGTTATGTGATCACATTGGGTGCATCTTGTCTGGGACTTGGAATATGCTGGCTTCTGGGGCTGAACAGTGCCGTGGCATTTACAGCGGGTACTGTTATCGTAGTTATGGCACAGAACATGATGCGTATCCCCATGGCTGCCATGTTCGGTGATTGTGCTGTTTATTCGGAATGGAAGAGTGGTATTGAAAACAGGGCTATTACCATGAATATGTATTCTATTATCAGCACAATCAGCGGATTTGTGAAGAACGCTCTGGTTCCTCTGGCGCTGGCAATGAGTGGTTACGTGGCAGGACAGGTGGCCAGTACGGAGGTAAAGCAGGGACTGGTAAATGCATATTGTTTCTTCCCAATCATCTTTTGTGTGCTGGCTCTGGTTACAATATTACCGACATATAAACTGAGCGACGCTAAGGTTAGAGAGATGCAGGATGAGATCGATATGCGTAAGTCGCAATCATGATAAGATGAGGTTTGTTATGAAACAGAAGAAAAATGATTTTGCATCCATTGCTTTTCATGATGCTTCCTTGCTTTTGAGTGTGCTCTTTGTAATACTTGGAATAATAGGCACATTTTGTGTGGGTAAATACTTTCCTGATTTGAATGAAACTTTGCGGACATTGTTGTTACTGTTCTTCGGGATGGTTGCAATGGAATCTGGAGTCATGTTCTCCCGGCGTCTGCAACAGTTAAAAGAGGAATAAGGCGTAGAAAGAGAGACGAGATTTATAGGAACAAAAAAGGAAAAGTCGGAAAGCAAAGTGGCGGTGATCGGCTGCGGTCGTGCAGGAGCCTCGATTGCCTTTCATCTGGTTGCCAGTCGGTTATGTGATACAGTTATTTTAAATGACTTAAATCATGCCAGGGCGGTTGGAGAGCAATATGATCTGGTGGATGCAGCATCTTTTTCTGATTCTCCAGTACAGGTTCGTATTGGCAGTTATGCGGAGTGTGCCAGGGCGGATATCATCGTGATCGCAGCCGGTGCGGCAGCCAGACCGGAGCAGACAGAGGAGGAAAGTTTCCACCAGACTCAAGCCACCTGCCGCCTGATTGTGGACAGCGTACTTGATTATGGTTTTCAGGGAAATTTTATTCTGTTGTGTAGTCATGTGGATACAATTCTTCAGGATATCCATATGAGATCTGGTTTGTCATACAGGAAATTCCTGGGGCTGGGAAATGCACTGAATACAAACAGGCTCCGGCAGTATATTAGTGAACAACTGCATATTGATTTCAAGATAATTGAAGATCTGTACTTAATGGGCAATTACAGTAATCCCTGTGGTACATTTTCCGCAGCAACCGCAGGAGGTGCACCGCTTCAGAAAATACTGGAACAGGGAGGTCTCTGGAAAACCCAGGAGGAACTGATTAACTATGGAGCAGACAGAGGAAAAACAATTACAACTTTGAAGAACCCCACATACTATGGGGTTTCTGGGGTTGTGGCAGCTATGATTCGTTCAGTTCTGCAGGATGAGAAGCGAATATTTTGTGCCTCGGTATTCTTAAATGGAGAGTATGGAATAAATGGAATTTACGCCAGTGTTCCAGTGAAGATCGACAAAAATGGCAGAAGCGGGATTGCAGTGTTGCCGCTGAATCAGGAGGAACAACAGCGGTTTGTTTATTCGGTGAATGCAATACAGCGAATCAATGAATATTTTTTATGAATTTTGGTAACGGAGGTATCGGTATGAATCAATCACTTCAAGAGTGGTACGACAAGAATGAGGATCGTGTAAGAGCATTGATGCATGACATCTGGAAACACCCGGAATTAGGGTTAAAGGAGCATTATTCCAGCAGGGCGGCAGCAGATTTTGCCAAACAGGAAGGCTTTCAGGTAGAACTTTGTGCCGCGGAAGATTTTAACAATCCAGAAGCAGAGCCTAACACGGTAATTGCTACATGGGGCAATGGGAAACCGGTCATTGGCATTGTAGGAGAATTAGATGCATTGCCAAATCTGGGACAGGAGAGCGTTCCGTTTCACTCACCGATTGAGGGACCGGGGCATGGCTGCGGTCATAACCTGATGGCCGGAGGCGCTATGGCTGCGGCCTGTGCGCTTCGTTACGCCATGGAGAAAGAGAATTTATCAGGAACGGTAAAGCTGGTGGAGGCACCGGCAGAGGAGACTGGATGTGGGAAATCCCTTTTGGCGGAAAATGGAGTCTTTTCTGACATGGATATGGCTCTTATGTGGCATTCCGGACCTGGGAAATTGAGCTTTGACCCACGACCTGGGCAGGTGGCTTTTCGGGTGAAGTTTGAATTTTTTGGAAAAGCTGCTCATGCTGCCGGATATCCTTATAAGGGGCGTAGCGCCCTGGATGCAGTGCAATTAATGAACATGGGATGCGAATTCCTGCGTGAACATACACAGCGCCATGTTCTGATTCATTATTGCATTACAAATGGTGGAGTTGCTCCCAACGTTGTCCCTGGTTATGCGTCTTCTCTTTATATGTTTCGTGCAGATGACGACTTTGACGCCTGTAATGATGCCTGCCAGAGAGCAATACGCGTTGCACAGGGGGCGGCTATCATGACGGATACAGAAATGAAGTATGAGATCGAGTCGGTGGTCCCCAAGTTTTATTTAAACGTTCCGCTTTGTGGATATGCATATGAGGCGGCGCAGAAAATTCCACCGTTGACCTACAATGAGGAGGACTACGAAGCGGCGATTGCTCTCTATAAAAACCTTCATCCGGACGAGGAACTTCCGGAGAATCGCAACGAGCTTCTTCCGGTAGAATATATTCCGTATAGCTACAAGCCATCTGACCATTGCTCCTGCACGGATGCGGCGGATATGTCCTATTATTGCCCGACAATGCATTACTGGGGGCTTGGTAAAGTAAAAGACGCGGCAGGTCATCATTGGAACACTACTTATTGCGCAAGTAACGGCATCGGCGAAAAAGCAGGAATTTATGGTTATAAAATATTGGCTCAGACAGGTTATGATGCTTTGACGAATCCGGAAATTGTGGAAAAATGCTGGGAAGCATACCGTGAACAGAACATTCCCCCGCATCCCACCTTTAAAGAAATGTAAGAATCATTTGAGTAGAATGCATTATGGAAGATAAGTTTAGTTGTGATTATGATTCTAAGCAGGTGAAAAATGATCCACGATTTCTTGAGTGCCGTAAAGATATGGTATTGGTACAGGTAGTCTATCTTGGCTATACGGTGCTGTTGATTTTGTTAGCTTACTGTCTATGCCCGGAGGATATTTCACAGATGGCATATGCATTTGGGCTTCCTCTTTGGGTAGCGGTCGCCCTTGCACTTACCATTGCCAGTGTGATTTTTGTGATTATCTGGGCGCTTACGCGAAAGCAGTTCAGCCTGGAAGCTAAAGATGGCAAGAGTGAGGAGGAATAAAAGTTGATCGATCTCGGCGGTTTTATGATTTCGCGTACCCAACAGGTGCAAATGATCATAGTGATTGTTTTGTATTCTGTTGTTGTCGTTGCTCTTGGCCTGTATGTTAAGGGAGGAACCGGAAAAGACAAGGGAAAGCTGGCACATTTTCTTACAGGAGGGCGTGGATTAAACAGTCTGGAGCTTGCCATGGTGACCATGACTTTTGGCATGGCCGGAGGCACGATGGTTTCCGGCCCAGGTCTTTCTTATGGCCGAGGTTTCATTAGTATTGTTACCATTTTTGCCGGGATCATAGGAGTATTTGGTACTTTCGGAAACTGTGGAAAGAAAGTTTCGATTGTGGGAAGACGGCTTAATGCCTCTACGATTGTTCAATTGCTTCATCATCGGTACCAATCCAGGCGGTTGGTATATTTGATCGTGATAGGGATGACATTATTTGTAATTCCCAAAATATCATCACAGCTGATGATAAGCGCCAAACTTTTTACAGCGATCACAGGGGGAAAGAGCTATCTTTTAGGAATGTTGATTGCGACGTCGGCAACGCTTATATACACACTTTCCGGCGGACTTAAGTCTGTAGCCAGAATTTGCGTGTTTCAGGGCATTTTAATGGTTGTAGTAGTTGCAATTATTTCTATTCGGGAATATACGATGGTATATCAACAATTTGGCTCGGTTCAGGCGGCTTATGAGTATGTGGCAGAGATACAGCCCCAGCTGCTTATGGCGGACAATTGGCAGCCTTTGTATGCCCTTGGTATGGCATTGCTGTATGGCTGGGCCAGCTTTGGACAACCGGGAGCTACGCATACAGCCCTTACCTATCGTGATCCGAAAGCCTTTTCAAAAGCAATTGTAATCAGCGTTATCTGTTCGGCATTCATTCAGTTGGCTATGAGCGGTTCCAGTGTATTATCCTATGCACTCAATCCGAATCTAACGCAGCCAGATTATGTGGTGGTATATCTTTCCACGACTATGCTTTCAGGCATTTTAGCGGGGTTTACTATCGTAGCCTGTTTTGCCGCAGTTCAATCCACAGTAGCGGGGCTATTACTGGTGACGGCAGGGGCGATCTGCAAGGATCTGTATAAAGAATGTTTCCATCCAGACGCATCAGAGCGGGAGGTGTCCAGATTTAATGTGGCGGCACTTTTAGTTATTGGGGTTCTGTCGGTAGTGATTGGATTGCATCCTACGCAATTTACGCAGTTACTGAATACGTTTGCAGGCGCGGGACTGGATCTGGTGTTTGCGATGCCTTTGTTGTTTGGCCTTTATTGGAAAGACGCAACCGAACAGGGGGCACTGTGGTCAGTTGCGGGTGGTCTGGTTTCTTATATACTTTTTTATGCAGTAAACAGAATATTTCCCATTTTCTGGTCCGGAATATTGGGCAATATCCATCCGGTGATTCCAAGTATGCTGTTGTCCTTATTTTTGATGGTAGCGGTCAGCAGACGGACTCCGAAAGTTCCGCTGGGAATATGTGAAGTCTGGTTTTCGCCTGATTACGAGGAGCGATTCTGTCATGAGTATGATCTGAAATAGAAGTTTGTATAACGCTTAGGAAATGGATGTTTTAACATGCTATAAAAGCCTTTCTGTCTGGATAAAATTTTATGGAGATTCTGAAAATATTGATTTTTATTCCTGAATGGATACGGTATAATAAGACAGGGATATGATATTTGAACTCTGTAAAAATACCATATACCAGAAAGCGAAGGAAATTTATATGTACAATCCACAACTTGAGACATTCATAAAGGTGGCGGATGCGGGGAGCTTCAACAAGGCAGCGGAAGAATCTTATATCACGCCAACTGCCATCATAAAACAGATTAATCTTCTGGAAAGCTCGTTGGACGTCAGGCTCTTTGAACGGACACACCGGGGCCTCATCCTGACGAAAGCAGGGAAATCCCTATACCGGGACAGTAAATACATCATACAGTACTGCAAGGATTCCGTTACCCGTGCAAAAAATGCCATGCAGGAGGATGTGAGTGTCATCCGGCTGGGTTCCTCGCCCACGACGCCGATACAGATCCTGATGAAGCTCTGGCCGGAAATTCAGAAGCAATGCCCGGATATTAAATTTCAGGTGGTTCCTTTTGAGAACACACCGGAAAACGCCAGAGAAATACTGGCGAATCTCGGAAAGAACATTGATGTCGTGGCGGGAATATTTGACGATACGATGCTGAATCTGCGGGAGTGTTCGGGGACGGAGCTGTTCCGGGAACCTTTCTGCTGCGCAGTCTCTATTCATCATCCACTCGCTGCAAAGGATAAGCTGTGCATGGAGGATCTGTATGGAGAGAACCTGATGCTGATGCACCGTGGGTGGAGCCATTATGTGGATCGTCTTCGGGATGAAATCTGGAAAAATTACAATCAGATACATATTGTAGATTTTGATTTTTATGATGTGGATGCTTTTAACCGCTGCGAGAATGGAAATTATGTACTGCTTTCCATTAAAGGCTGGGAAAATGTCCATCCTCTGCTTAAAATGATTCCGGTAGAATGGGAACACAGCATCCCCTATGGAATCCTGCATTCGCCGTCCCCATCGAACACGGTGAAACGATTCCTGAAGGCCGCAAAGCAGGCGGCGAAAACGGAATAAGTTATAACCTTCAGGTGCATACTGATGAACTAAGCGAGACTTCTTTTGGGGTCTCACTTTTGCTATGCTCATGTTAGCAGAACGGAGGTGAAATGGATGAGAAGGTTGCTTTTCCTTTTGGCTGTTGCATTTTCGCTTATATGTTTTGCAGGCTGCAGCGTGAACCGGCAGACCAGACAGGAAAAGACAGGTGAAACTATGCGGCAAAGCAAGAATGTGGAGAATTACGCGAAAACAGAAGATGCTACGGTCGAACATTACACACGGAATACGGAGATCGAAGAAGTGATTAATGATCCGATTTTTGAGGAGTATGGAAGACTGATTTTTCCGGTGGACAGCTGGTATTACAGCGGCAATACGTTGGAGGAGCTTCAACTGACCTGGTACAGTCACATTGATCCGGATATGACAGTAGAAATCTGTAACTACCTGAAGAACCATGCAGAAGCCGGGGACGTGATATTCTACGATATTTATACGAATGAGGAGAAAGCGGAAGATCCGGAAAAGGAAGATACCGGTTTGTTTTTCTTTAAAGGTGCTCCTGGAGAAAGGTTTGCCGTGTGTAATGCAGGAGGCGCGTTTGCCTATGTAGGAGCCATGCAGGACAGCTTTCCTCATGCGCTGGAATTATCGAAAATGGGTTACAACGCGTTTGCTCTGATCTACCGGCCCGATGCGCAGTCTGCCTGCGAGGATCTGGCGCGGGCGATCAGCTTTATCTTTGAAAACGCAGAAGAACTGGAGGTAGACACGGACTGCTATTCCCTGTGGGGCGGATCGGCAGGAGCAAGGATGGCGGCATGGCTTGGCTCCTATGGGACAGCGGCATTTGGCGGCGATGATCTTCCCAAGCCGGGAACCGTTATCATGCAGTACACCGGGCTTTCTGAATATACAGCAGATGACCCGCCGACTTACGTTTGTGTCGGAGACAGGGATGGGATCGCCAGCTGGCGAACCATGCAGAGCCGGTTGGAAGGTATGAGTGAACTGGGGATTGCAACAGAATTTCATGTTTATTCCGGGCTTGGCCATGGATTCGGGCTTGGCACAGGGACAGTGGCGGAAGGCTGGATTAATGATGCAGTCGCATTCTGGGAGAATCAGATGGAAATAAAGTGAAAGCAGATTAAGAAAGGATGGATACATGCTATGAATAACTTTATCTATGAGAACAAAACCAAAGTATACTTCGGTAAGGGCTGTGCAAAAGAATACCTGACCACTCTGCTGGAAGGGTACGGAAACAACGTCCTGCTGGCCTATGGCGGCGGCTCCGTGAAAAAGAACGGGGTTTATGACGAGATTATGGGCTATCTGAACAATGCGGGGAAAACGGTCACGGAGTTTTCCGGTATCATGTCAAATCCTACTTATGCCAAGATGCAGGAGGGCGCGGCATTGGCCAGAGAAAATCAGATCGACCTCATCATTGCGGTGGGCGGCGGTTCCGTCATTGATTGCTGCAAGATTGTATCGGCGCAGGCGAAGACGGATCGGGATCTCTGGAGCATGGAGTTCGACTGCCGCACCTACCCCACGGAGTTTATCCCTTTGATTGCCATCGTTACGGCTTCCGGAACAGGAGCGGAGATGAACAATGGTGCGGTGATCACCAATGAGGAAAAGAAGATCAAAGCGGGGATGCTTGGCGCGCAGGCCGAAATTGCCATGATCGACCCGTATTATGCGCTGTCACTTCCGATGAAGCAGGTGTTGTCCGGCGCTTTTGATACCTTAAACCACTGCATGGAAACCTATTTCGGCAAGCCGGGTTCCGGAAACCTGTCTGACGAGATCAATGAAGCGATCATGCGGCTGGTCATCCGTAACATCCGGGTTCTCCGGAAGGACACACAGAATATGGAGGCGCGGAGCGAGCTTGCATGGGCGTCTTCCATGGCCGAAAACGGGATTCTGAAAATCGGAAAGGTCACGGACTTCGAGTGCCATCAGATGGAGCATCAGCTTGGCGCTTATACCAACTGTAATCACGGAGCAGGATTGGCTGTTTTACACCCAGTCTACTACCGCCATATTTATCCGAGTGGAAAGGAGAAGTTTGTGCGCTTTGCCGTAGAAGTCTGGGGAATCGCTCCGGAAGAGAAGTCAGCGGATCAACTGGCAGAAGCGGGAATAAAGGCTCTGGCAGATTTTATCCGGGAGATCGGCCTGCCGACCACGCTGCGAGAGCTGGGCGTGGATGAAAATACAGACCTGAAAGCGATTGCGGATTCCTGCAACTGTGTTTCCGGCGCGTATAAGAAGATGACCCATGAAGAAATTTTAGAGATATTCAGAGAATGCTATTAAGGAGGACTGGACGATTATGAAAAAATTTACAGTATTATGGATGAGCCTGTTGCTTGTTTTCGGCCTTGTGGCCTGCGGGAGTACACAGCAGGAGGAAACAGAACAGGAGACGGTCGCTGAGAGCGCTGCTGGGGATACAGATGAGACGTTGGCTGAAGATGCCGATGATGCTGAGACTTTGGATGAAGCAGAAGAGACTGGTGAGGAAGCTGCTGCTGATTCAGAACTGGAGGATGAAGATACAGACACAGAAAGAGGGAAAGTGCTGGTTGTCTATTATTCGGCGACCGGAAGTACCGAAGCAGTAGCGGGTTATATCGCGGAAGCGACGGGCGGCGATTTGTTCGAGATCACTCCTGTAGAAGTTTATACGGATGAGGATCTGGACTGGACGAACAGTGACAGCAGGGTTTCTGTGGAGCATGATAACGAGGATCAGCGGGACGTAGAGCTGGTCAGCACGACTGTGGAAGACTGGGATTCTTATGATACCGTCTTTATCGGCTATCCGATCTGGTGGGGGATTGCGGCATGGCCGATGGACAGCTTTGTGGAAGCTAATGACTTTACCGGTAAAACAGTGATTCCCTTCTACACGTCCTCCTCTTCCGGACTGGGTGAGAGCGGAGAGCTGCTGGCGGAACTGGCCGGTACCGGAGACTGGCAGGAGGGACAGCGTTTCCGTTCCAGCGCCTCCGAGAGCGATGTCGTCTCGTGGGTCGAAGGACTTGGACTGTAAGGAAGGAGACATCAGCCCATGAAGAAAGTGATGGCAATGTTGTGCACGCTGCTGCTCCTTGGGCTGACAGCCTGCGGAACCGACAGAGAATCTATATCTGTCGGTCCCGCAGAGATCACCGAAACCATAACGGATTCAGAAGCCGCGCAGGATGAGACGGAAGCAGACGATGCTTTATCAACGAATTCCCCTGGAACGGTGACGGAAGGAACAGAATATTATCAGGGCTTCCTGATTGACAATGTTTTTCATTCAACCAGCGAAGGAGACATTCACTACAATGTGTATTTTCCGGAGAGCTACGACGGCAGTGAGCCGTATGCGCTCTATGTGACCCTGCCGGGTTATGAAGGATTGTATTTTCAGGGCGTCGCCTCCAATCTGAAAAGTGAGGATTTCGGATTGGAAGCCATCCATTATAATGAGCGGATGATCGTTCTTGCTCCACAGTTTGAAGACTGGCGGGAGACATCCGCAAGTCAGACCATCGCCCTGGTGGAATATTTTCTGACCAGATACAACATCGATGCGGACAGAGTGTACGCCAACGGTTATTCCGGCGGCGGGGAAACGATGTCGCTCGTCTTGTCGGAGCATCCTGATCTGTTTACGGCGTATCTTCATGTCAGTTCCCAGTGGGACGGGACTTTTGATGCAGTTGCAGAGGCTTATCTGCCGATCTATTTTGTAGTCGGCAGGGATGATGAATACTATGGCTCGGAGCCGACTATCAGCGCATATAATTCCCTGCATGAGCTATACGAGCAGCAGGGACTCACGGAGGAAGAAATTGATGAGCTGCTGGTGCTGGATATTAAGGATCATGCGTATTTTACGGAGCAGGGTGCGCCAAATGAGCATGGCGGAGGCACTTTTGTTGCCTATGATGAGGAAATTATGAGCTGGCTGTTTTCAAAAGTATCCGATACAGAAGAAACTGCAAACCGGTTTCCGGACTATCTGGAAGAAATTCCGGAGGATTATCTGACCCCGGCATCTTTGCAGGGAGAGCTTGTGGACTTCTATTATGAGACATGGGAATCCACGACCTATGAATAGAAAAGTCAGGCGCTGACAAAGCACGCTGTTGTGTATCTTCCCTATGGCTATTCCGAGGACACGCAGTACCCTGTCTTTTACCTGATGCACGGCGGCTGGAGTGATGAAAACGGTTATCTCGGAACGCCTGATAATCCAAATAAATTGAAGAATATTCTGGATCATGGCATTGCGGATGGTGTGATTCAGCCGATGATTGTCGTATGTCCAACCTATAACAATACAAGCAGCGAAGACAGCGCCAGCTACAGTCTCGCCCTTACCCTGACGGATAATTATCATAACGAACTGATAAATGATCTGATTCCCGCGGTGGAGGGAACCTACAGCACCTATGCGGAGGACATAACGCCGGAAAGTTTGGCGGCTTCTCGTGACTATCGGGCATTCTGCGGCTTTTCCATGGGGTCTGTTGCAACATGGCGTACTTTCCAGTATTGTCTGGATTATTTTCGATATTTTATGCCATCCAGCGGCAGTCTGACGACGGATGGAGAAGCTATGGCAGATATGGTGAGGGAATCCGGTCATGACTGGGATGATTTCTTTATCTTTGCCGCATCCGGAACTAACGATTTTGCATATTCGTCCTTTAAGGCACAGATTGATGCGATGGCGGCTGTGGAGGGTGGAACATTCCGGTACGCCGATAATGAGACGGAGGGAAATCTTTATTTTCTGGAAAAAGAAGGCGGAAGCCACAGCGGTGAATATGCGCTTCTGTACATTTATAACGGCTTGAGCTGGATTTGGAGGTAAAAATGAACACACGAACGTTAGGAACTGATTTTGAGGTATCTGCAGTAGGGCTTGGCTGCATGGGTTTCTCCCATGCTTACGGAGCGCCTATGGTGGAGACGGAAACGATTCAAATGCTGCGTTATGCCTGTGAGCTTGGCTACACGTTTTTTGATACGGCTGAAATTTATGGAACGCCGGATGATCCCAATGCAAACGAGCGGGTGGCGGGAGAGGCTCTGCAGCCCATCCGAAACCATGTGAAAATTGCAAGCAAGTTTGGAATCCGCTTCGATTATGACAGCCCGCAGGTCAATAAACCGCTGATACCGGATTCGAGGCCGGAGGTAATCCGGGCGTCTGTAGAAGGATCTCTGAAACGGCTGCGCACCGATCATATTGATCTGTATTATCAGCATCGAATGGATCCGGCAGTAGAGCCGGAAACGGTAGCGGAAGTCATGGCGGAGCTGATAAAGGAAGGAAAAGTTCTGCACTGGGGAATTTCGGAGGCAGATGAAAACTATCTGCGTCGGGCTCATGCCGTCTGCCCGGTGACAGCGGTACAGAACCGCTATTCCATGATGGCAAGGCAACATGAAGCGCTGTTCCCAGTGTTGGAAGAATTGAAGATCGGGTTTGTCGCGTTTTCGCCGATGGCAAATGGATTCCTGACCGGAAAATACGGGAAAGACGCACATTTCGATAAAAAATATGATTACCGCAGTAATATGCCGCAATTTACGCCGGAGGCCGTCGAGCAGAACAGGGAACTCCTGACGATGCTTCATGAAATTGCAGGGGAACACAGAGCGAGTCCGGCGCAGATTTCCATGGCATGGATGCTCTGTAAAAAGCCGTGGATCGTGCCGATTCCGGGGACCAGAAAGCCGGAACGTCTGAGAGAAAATGCAGGCGCTGCTGGAATTTATCTTTCGCCAGAGGAAGTTGCGGATCTGGATGACCTGCTGGATCAGATCCCCATGTCAGCGGTATTTGGGGGCAGCAGTATGAAGACAGGAAGTGGGCAGCGTGAAGACAGGTTTGCGGCTTCTCGGTAATAGATTTGTGATGCTGGTAAAATGCGGGGAAATTTATGAATCACGGACAGATAAAGCAGATTCTTGCGATTTTTAAGCATATGAGTTTAACGGCGGCCGCCAGGGAGTTATATATCACGCAGCCGGCGTTAAGCCATTCTCTTGCAAGGGCGGAAGAAGAACTTGGGGTGCATTTATTCTACAGGGATGGCAACAGAATCTACCCGACTCAGGAGGGAAAAGAGCTTCTTGCGCATTTAAAACGAATAGATGAAGAGTTTGAAAATTTATATGCACTTGCGACGGCCATGTCAGTCGTTACACATGAGCAGATTACGATTGGGTTTTCCGGATCGGTTTTGATTTTTTCGTCTATGTTTATCACGGGGTTTCTCACCTCTTACAAGGGAATGCCTATACATAAAGTGTTCGCCGACCCGGAGCAGATTGCGGTTATGTTAAATAACGGTGAGATTGATCTGGCTATTACTTACCCGCCGATATGGGGAAATCAGATAGGAACACATATTTTGTACGAAGATCAGATTGTCCTTGCGGTATCTTCCGGGCATCCGCTGGCATCCCGTGGGACGGTTGCGGCAAAAGAGCTGGTTAATTACCGAATGCACCTTCTCACCAGAGATAATCCTTTTCGGAGAAGCTGTGATGAGCTTTTAGACCGCAGACAGATTATGATATCGGGGCAGGAACATGATTATGAGCAGTTTGTGGAGCTGCTGGAAAAATCACGATTTCAGGATGATTTTCTGACTTTCACAACCCAAAACAGCTTCGACAAATGGTATGGAGAAGGATTTTCGCTCTGCCGGATTGAAGACACGGAACTGAAACAGGTGACAGCGGTTTCCTGGCTTCTGGAGAGCGGTATACAATTTCGTTACAAAGAGCTGTTGGATATGATCGAACAGGAATACTGTAATGTTTATGACAACAGTATGTATCACAGTTTCCTGATAAAGGATTTTGCAACCTGACAGGCCATGAGGTATAAACAACGTTTATCAGCGCATGAAAATGTTGAAGTTGTTGAGAAAATGGTCAATTGATAAAATTATGAAGAAGAAATGTGTGCACGATTTCTGAGATAACAATAAACATCAAAATTAAGGGGGGGGGTTGTATGGAGGAGGAGAGAACAAAAAAACTCCATTTTGGCTATGTGGTGGCCGTGGGTGTCTTTATTCTCATGTTTCCCATGGGGTTTATACTGAACGCGGCGGGTATCTTTTACACGCCGGTTTCCGAGGAATTTGGCATCAGCCAGACTGTATTTGGAATTCATATTGCAATTACGGAAGCAACGATGGCATTAATGCTGCCCACAGTCAATAAATTGTTCCGGAAATATGACACCAGAGTCACGATTACTGCATGTATGATTCTTGAGGGACTGGCCTATCTGGCTGATTCCATGGCGAAAAGCGTGTGGGTATTTTATGTATCCGGTTTTTTCCTTGGATGCTGCCTGTCTCTTCTGATTTATCTGATCATACCGGTATTGATTGGAAACTGGTTTGTGAAGAATACGGGATTATGGATCGGAATCTGTGGAGCAGCGCAGGGCATATCGGGGGCGTTGTTCAGTACAGTTGGAGCGTCCATCATAGCGGCTTATGGATGGAGAACCTGCTATATGGTGTGGGCAGGCATTTGTCTGGTAGTCGGTATTCCGGTATCTTTGCTGATGGTGAGGTATCAACCCTCAGATAAGGGACTTCAGCCGATCGGCTATGAAGAAACAAATGCACTTGAGGAAACAGGAGACGGACAGCTTAGCGGAATCAGTGTGCAGCAGGCGCTTCGAACTTCCGCCTTTTATGTGGTGGCTTTCTGCCCGCTGTGCATCGCCTTTGCATGCAATATGAACCTGTATTTTAACAGCTATTATCTGAGCCTGGGAATGACAACGGTCATGGCGGGAACAGCGGCTTCTGCGGTTATGATTGGCAATATGACAGGGAAGCTGCTTGTCGGGGCGGTTGCGGATCGAAACCTGAAAGCAGCGGTTATGGTGGCAGGAAGCGGAATAATTGCCATGCCGCTCTTTATTCTGGTAGCTCCGCGTATTCTGATCGCATCTTGGATAGCCGCATTCCTTTTTGGAATTTCCTTTGGGTCATGTAATACCCTCGGACCAATTCTCGTGAGAAATATATTTGGGAACAGGGATTTTGGCGCAATCTGGTCTCAGGCGACCAGACTGCAGGCGATTTCAGTGACGATCGCCTCGGTGGTTTGGGGAGTTATTGTTGGACATATGGGATATTCAGGCGGCATGTGGATTTCATTTGCACTTTTTGCCATTGCAGTTATTCTTGGATTAAGATCCATTTCTAATGCGGAAAAGATAAGAAGTCAATGGACGTTGGAAGAAAAGGAGGTATCATGAGAGCACCGAGAGAAGATTATGACGCGGCCGCGCAGGCAGCGGCAAATATTTTTGAGGCGATTATCAGGAAAGACAGCAGCTTCTGCAAGGACAGCTTTCTGGACGGAGCGGTTATCTTCGGACAGACAGGCGGTAAGCTGAACAGTGGCTCATATACAAATCTGCTCAGACAGATCGAGAGTTCGAGTGTGGGAGAGGAGTTTAATTATCGGGTAGACGTTATCGCACTCGAAGAGACGATTGCACTGGTACAGGTTCTCGAAAATAATTATAACGGAAACTATTATACGGTCTATTGTACGGAGATGAAGATAGACGGGAAATGGAAGGTCGGTTCTTTTATCTATAATCAGAATAAAGAGGCCTATTGACAGGAATCAGAAAGGGGAAAATATGGCAATTGATTTTGGAAAACGTTTTGGATTTGGTACACTGAGACTTCCGATTACGGATCCATCTGATCAGGGGTCGATAAACTATGAGCTTCTTTGTGAGATGATTGACAAATTTCAGGCGCATGGATTTACATATTACGATACGTCGTATATTTATCACGATTTCAAGTCGGAGATCGCTTTGAGAGAATGTCTCGTGAAGAGATATCCGAGAGACGCATATCTGCTCTCCACAAAAGTCCCCGTTAAGTTTATGAACAAAAAAGAGGACGTAGAGCGTGTATTTAATGAGCAGCTGGAGAAGCTGGGGGTTGACCATTTCGATTTTTATCTGATTCACAGCATCAACCATGAATCCTACATTAAATGTAAGGAGTGGGGCGTCTTTGATTTCCTGAAAAAAATGAGGGAAGAAGGAAAGTTCAGGGAATTTGGCGTTTCTCTGCATGACACGCCGGAGTTCCTGAATCAGATTCTGACCGAGCATCCGGAGATCAACTTTGTCACCCTGCAGATCAATTATCTTGACTGGTACAGTCCGGCGATTCGTTCGAGAGAAT
The DNA here is from genome assembly GCA_021203465.1 of Lachnospiraceae bacterium. GTDB lineage: Bacteria > Bacillota > Clostridia > Lachnospirales > Lachnospiraceae > Hominiventricola. The sequence continues at coordinate 30,412 of JAJQBC010000109.1, forward strand.
TGTATGAGACAGCCTTAAAACATGGCAAACCCTGTATTTCCATGGAAGCCTGCAAGGGAGGAACACTGGCGGAGATTCCGGAGGAAGCGGTGAAGCTGATGAAGGCCTACAACCCGGACGCATCCCCTGCATCCTGGGCGTATCGTTTCTGCGCAAGTCTTCCCAATTGCCGGGTGGTTCTTTCCGGCATGCCGAAGATGGAATTTCTGGATGACAATATCAAAACTATGGAGAATTTTGTGCCGCTGAATGATGAGGAGCAGGAGATCCTGAAAAAGGTGGTGGATATCATCAACGCGAATATTGCGATCCCCTGCACGACATGCAGATATTGCGAGCCGAAATGTCCCAAGAATATCGCGATTCCCGATTTCTTCAACCTTTACAACGACTACTGCCGTGTAAACAAGAACAGCAAGGTGACGCAGGTGTCCACGCAGTCGATTTTTTATCAGAACATTGTAAACAAGGGGAGAGGTGCGGCTTCCGACTGTGTGAAATGCGGGGCGTGCGAAAAGGTCTGCCCGCAGAGACTGCCGATCCGGGATAATCTGGAACTTGTGGCGAAGGATCTGGAGGCGTTCAACGCACTTAAGAACCTGACAAATACGGACGAGAGCGCCGACAGTGGAAATGGCCTGAGCACAGATTACTGGAAGAAGAAGGACTGACAAAATAGAGTGCTGAGTGGCGGACAATGGCGGAATCTCTGGAGAGGTTCTGCCATTGTTTTCATGGGGAGAGAGGCGATGAAATGGAAAATAGTCTATATATAAAATATCAGAAGCTTCAGAGTATTCTTCTGGAGGCCGGAAGTGTAGCTGTCGCTTTTTCAGGCGGGGTAGATTCCACCTTTCTTCTGAGCGTTGCTCATGGTGTTCTGGGGGAAAGGGTGCTGGCCGTTACGGCGAAGTCCTGTTTGTTTCCGGAAAGGGAACTGGATGAGGCTGGAGAATTCTGCGCAGAGAATGGTATTAGGCAGGTAATCTTTGAATTAGAGGCGTTGGACATAAAAGGTTTTCGTCAGAATCCAAAGAATCGCTGCTACGTGTGTAAACATAAGATATTTGAAAAGATTAGGGAAATAGCACGGGAAGAAGGATTACATGTTGTCGCGGAAGGTTCCAACATGGATGATATGGGGGACTATCGTCCCGGGCTTGCTGCAGTCAGGGAGCTAGGTATAAAAAGTCCTCTGCAGGATGCGGAACTTCACAAAGCCGAGATCAGGGAATTGTCGAAAGAGCTGAGCCTGTCCACGTGGAATAAACAATCATTCGCCTGTCTTTCGTCCAGATTTGTCTACGGAGAAACGATAAGTGAGGAAAAGCTGTCTATGGTGGACAAAGCGGAGCAAATGCTGCTGGATATGGATTTTCATCAGGTTCGTGTTCGCATTCATGACAGACTGGCTCGGATAGAGGTCGCGCCTGACGAGTTTGACAGAATTTCTGTGAAGGATATAAGAGAGACTCTTTGTAGAGAATTGAAAGCTCTCGGATTTTCTTACGTGACACTGGATCTTATGGGATACAGAACAGGAAGCATGAATGAGACATTGTGAAAAAGAGGAAGATGATTATGGAGCAGAAAGAATTGCGGCAGATGCTGGAAGCGGTGGCGGCGGGAGACATGGACGTAGAACGTGCCGTGCTTTGTCTGAAGGAAGCACCTTTTGAAGATCTGGGATTCGCAAAGCCGGATTATCATCGTTCTGTCCGCCAGGGCGTTGCAGAGATAATCTACGGAGAGGGTAAGATGCCGGAACAGATAAAAAGAATGGTCGATTGTAAAATGAAGTTGAACACCTAAAAAATCCATAGCGATT